>CALWGN010000064.1 GCA_944380055.1 uncultured Lachnospiraceae bacterium | reverse complement strand
CCATATCTCAGGAGTTGTCATCAAATTTTGTCCACCAGGCCACTGCTCCCTACCAAATAGCATAGGACAATTTTCTATGGCTATTCTTACTTTCTTCTCCTCTGCATATGAGATAATATCTGGCCATACGTCTTTTACAATTTCTAAATTTTCATCAATACTTTTATTCTGATCTCTCCCTATAAAAGTAGTTACTAAATTTACATCTAATATTGCACTAGCATCTATTACCTTTTTTAGATGTGCAATATTTTCTTTTCTCTTATTTATATTTGCATCAAGTATATTGGGATAAAATGCAAGTGCTGATATTTCTAATCCTTTCTCTTTAAACTTTTTCAAGATACCTTCTGCATTTTCTTTCGTTAAATTTGCTACATCAATATGGCTGACTCCTGCATATCTACGTTCTGTCTCTCCTTGTGGCCAGCAAGCTACTTCTATACATTGAAATCCTTCATTACTGGCTACATCTAATACTTCGTCTAACGTCCAGCCATCTAAAATTGCACTAACAAAACCTAATTTCATTTATATTACCTATCCTTTAGTTAATTTTAATAGTTTTATTTTGTTCACTCGACTCGATACTTGCAAATACAGCTTTCATAGCTCTTAAAACTGACTCTCCACTGATTTCTGGCTCTTTTTTCTCAAGCAAAGCTTCTACAAATGCATCTATAATTCCCGATTTAGTTTGATTATCATTTGTCTGAATTTTATCAATATCAAACAACACCTTTGTACCATCTCTCTTTGTTATAGTTATAGAATAATTGGGATTATCATAAATTTTCATAATTCCCTCTGTTCCATAAATATATGTAGAATTATCTTCTTCTCCATAATAAGTCCAACTAGCTGTCATTGTTCCGAGCACACCACTTTTCATTTTGTAAATACAAATGGCATTATCATCCACCTCTATTAAATTACCATTCATGTCCTTTTTATCTAATGTGACTACTTTGCCTGTTGTTTCTACTACATAATCATCCAATAAATATTGAATCAAATCTGTTTTATGTACTCCTAAATCTGCCATAGCCCCCATAGCAGCTCTTTTTTTATCAAAAAACCAACTATTACTTCCTGAATCAATACTCCAAGACTCTGGCCCCCCATGTCCAAATGTTGTTCTAAAAGAAAGAACAGTTCCAATTTCTCCACTTTTTAAAAGCTCCTTTGCCTTTAAATGTGCTTTTGCATATCTTTGATTCTGACCTATCATTAAAATCTTTCCTGTTCTTTTTGCAACCTCTGTCATTTCAATACAGTCTGCTAAAGTGGTTGCCATTGGTTTTTCACAAAGCACATGCTTTCCACTCTCCAAAGCTTTAATTGTCATTTTAGCATGGGCATCATTTGCAACACATACGCTTACAGCATAAATATCCTCGTCATTCAATAACTCATCTACAGATTTATATGCTTTCCCCCCAAATTGTTTTGCTAAATCGTTGGCTCTTTCATAATTAAAGTCATAATATCCCCCAATTTCTATGTTTTTACAATCCAAGTACTCTGGAATATGCCTTACCTGTGCAATTTTTCCACATCCTATTATTCCAACTTTCAAAAAATTCACCCTTTCATTTCTTTCAAATGCCTTTTATCAAGATGTTATAAAAGGAGCTAGAATTTCTGCAAAAGCACATGGATGCCATATCCTTATTCACGAATCTCCACTTAATAGAAGCTCCATTCATAACTTTTGCTCCCTTTTAAAACGAGTAAATGCCGCTGGTACTATTCTATTAAATCGAATATCAGAGGATCTTTTAGACCAAATTAGAAGTATTGCTCCTTTGGTTCAATGCTGTGAGTATAATGAAGAGGCGACTTATCCCTATGTTAGTATTGATGACTTTACAGCAGCTGAAAACGCCACCAATTATTTAATTTCATGTGGTTGTACAAAACTTGCTTTTATCAATGGTCCTGCTACTTTTAAATATGCCAATAAACGTTATGAAGGCTTTTCTAGTGCCTTATCTAAAGCTGAAATATCAATACCACCAAATTGGGTTGTACAATTACCTGAAATTAATTATGAAATGGCATATTCTGCTGTTTGTCGTATTCTTAACTCAGAAACTCGACCAAATGCCTTTTTCACGATATCCGATATTTTTGCCGCTGCTGTTATTCGTGCTGCAAAACGCTTTCATTTACACGTTCCGAAAGATATTATGGTTGTAGGATTTGACAATATTGATCTTTCGTCCATGACATCTCCTTCACTTACAACTGTAAATCAACCTGGATTTCAACAAGGTTATTCAGCATGTGAACTATTACTAGAAATTATTGAAAATCCATCTGTCACACCTAGATCTCTGCTTCTAGATGCTGAACTTATTATTCGTGAATCTACAATGAAACTTTAACAAAAAAGACTGTCACATCTTTGATTCAACAACCACTGATGTGACAGCCTTCTCCCTACCCTGCATATCTTATTCTCTCTATCAAACTCACTCTTCTAAAACTTCTAGATATAGCATATGTCAGCCCTATCTGCACCATTGCTACAAAAATCACCAAAATTACTATAGGAATTACTGGATAGTGATACTCCGTTATATTCATTATATTTTCTGCCTTTGCATAAAGAAATACTCCATATCCAGCCAAACTACCAATCCCTAAAGATACTATCAAAGTCCCCACTGTATAAAAAATCCCCTCTAACTGCAGCATCTTCACCAACTGCCTCTGTGACATCCCAATCGCCTGAATAATTCCCAATTCTCTTTGCCTCGTATAAATACTATTTAACATGGTATTTACCAAATTCATCATTCCTACTACACCCAAAATTAATAGGAATGCATACCCTAATACCATCATCAGCATTGTAGCAGTCTCCCATGTTGCTAAATGCTTCTCATAACTATCTGTCACA
>CALWGN010000063.1 GCA_944380055.1 uncultured Lachnospiraceae bacterium | reverse complement strand
AAAAGCCATATATTTTAGTTCTTTTTGTGATATAATTTTATCCTCTGTATATATATGTACATGTAAATTATTTTTCTGTGCAATTTTTAAACAATGTATTGCTTTATCATTTAATACTACATTTCTTTCTATTTCTTCTCCCGTTTTTAAATTAACAATTTGTGTACCATTTCCAAAAATCCCATATGTAGGACGTAATTTACTACATATATTTTTAATCATAGAATATGTTTTTCCAGTACAAACTGCAAAATTTACGGTTGTATTATTTAGTTTATTTATTACATTTAAATCTTTATTTGAAACTTGATTATTATTATCAATTATTGTTCCATCTAAATCACTGGCCAGTAATTTTATCATAACATTCACCTTTATTTTCTTTTATCCCATCCAAATTCACTATATGCAAATTTTACTCTTCTTCATCATCCATATCTATTTCAGGTATTTCTTCTCCTAAGCTTTCTTCAAATACTTTTGCAAAATCTGCTCTTACCTTTTCTTCTATTTCTTCTAGCATTTTTGGATTTTCTTTCAGATATTTTTTAACATTTTCTCTTCCTTGACCTATTCTTTCTCCATTATAACTAAACCATGAACCTGCTTTTTCTACAATGTCTAAATTAACAGCCATATCTAAAATATTTCCTTCTTTTGAAATTCCTTGACCATATACAATGTCAAATTCAGCCTCTCTAAATGGGGGAGCTACTTTATTTTTTATAACTTTTACTCTTACTCTATTTCCTTTTACTTCCCCATCTTGTTTGATATTTTCTACTTTTCTAATATCCATTCTTACTGATGCATAAAATTTTAGTGCTCTTCCTCCTGTTGTTGTTTCTGGATTTCCAAACATAACTCCTATTTTTTCTCTTAATTGGTTTATAAATATTAATACTGTTTTTGATTTGTTTATTGCTCCTGCTAGTTTTCTTAATGCTTGTGACATAAGTCTTGCTTGTAGTCCCATGTGAGAATCTCCCATATCTCCATCTATTTCTGCCTTTGGAACTAGTGCTGCTACAGAGTCTACTACAATTACATCTAATGCTCCACTTCTTACTAAACTTTCTGTTATTTCTAGTGCTTGCTCCCCTGTATCTGGTTGAGATACTATTAAATTATCTATATCTACTCCTAGTTTTTTTGCATATACTGGGTCTAAAGCATGTTCTGCATCTATAAATGCTGCTTCTCCTCCCATTTTTTGTGCTTCTGCTACTATATGTAATGCTAGTGTTGTCTTTCCAGATGATTCTGGTCCAAACACTTCTATAATTCTTCCTCTAGGTACTCCTCCTATTCCTAATGCTATATCTAAACTTAAAGCACCTGTAGGAATTGCTTCTATTTCCATTGCTTTAAATTCTCCCAATTTCATTACTGAACCTTTACCAAATTGTTTTTCTATTTGACTCATTGCCATTTCTAATGCTTTTTTCTTTTCTGCATTTTCACTCATAATTTTCCTCCTTATTATTTTTGAACTTTTGTTTGATACAATCATTATATACCAAATTTTTGTTTTGTCAATACCTTTTTTTGATTTTTTATTTATACCATGTTTCTATTCCACAAAATGGATTAAACCAATTTGAATTTATTTCTCCAACTAATTCCGTATTATATGCTATTGTATGTTTATTAGTATATAAACTTATATATGGTACATCACTTTTATAAATTTCTGCTAATCTTGTATAATCATTTTTTATTGTTTGTTCATCTGTAGTATTTTTTACTTCATTCATTAGATTAGTAATTTCGTCAGTTGCATAATTAGCTAAATTATTTTCTCCAAAAAATAATGTCATATCTGGATTAGGAGATAAGTTCATACTACATAAAATCATATCATATGACTTGTTTTGTACTGCAATATTATATTGTTCATCAGAATATTGTTGGATATTAATTA
This sequence comes from uncultured Lachnospiraceae bacterium, assembly GCA_944380055.1. Lineage (GTDB taxonomy): Bacteria > Bacillota > Clostridia > Lachnospirales > Lachnospiraceae > Fimimorpha. The sequence continues at coordinate 747 of CALWGN010000063.1, read as the reverse complement.
TAATTCCTTGACTAGCTAATTGTGTTTTTATATTTTCTGCTACTGATATTTGCGTTCCATTTGAAGCTTTTACAATCAAATTAAGTTCTATTCTTCTAGTTCTTCTATTTAAAGTCTTTTGCCAATATCCATTTCTATAACTCCATCCATTTTCTGATAACAATTGGTTTGCCTGTTCAGGGTTGTAACCTGAGCTTACATCTTGCTCTTGATATACCCAAGACCCAAAGTCTAATGGAAAACTTGATGTGTAATATTTATTCTGAAAAACATTTGATACGATGTTACTCTTATCTATTGAATATGAAATTGCCCTTCTTACTTCTTGATTAGACAACAATTCATTTTGTGTATTTAACACAATAAAATCATGTTCCCTTCCTTTTATTTCTTTTGTACTATATCCTATTGTTCCTATATATTCTTGTATATTATTATTGTTTGTACTTACCATATCTACATTTCCTAATTTAAAGGCATTATATAACTCCCCTATAGAGTCATATAAATTTACTGTTATTTTTTCTAATGATAATTCTGTATCTCTATCCCACCAATTAGTGTTTTTAGTTAATGTTATATAATTTTCTTGTACTTCTTCTACTTTGTATTTTCCTGTTCCTACTGATATTATTCCTGTATCATTATAATCTTGTGTATCAAAAAATGTCTTAGACATTATTGGAAATGTTAAATAATATTCAAAAAATGGAACTTCTTGGTCTAAATACATTTTTATTGTGTAAT
>CALWGN010000062.1 GCA_944380055.1 uncultured Lachnospiraceae bacterium | reverse complement strand
TCCCATCTTACTGGTCTTGTTACATGAAGTAATACAGAGTTATCAAATGTATAAATACCAGATAGCTTGTTTGATACTGTTTCTGTTGGATGATAATGTCCGGCATCTAATGTCATAATTAAATGGTCCTTATTTGCACTCATAACATATCCCATACAAAACTCATGAGAGCCTACTGTATAGCTTTCAGCACCAATACCAAATACCTTAGATTCAATACCATCAACCACACCTTCTACATCTTTTGTAGCCTCAAAAATTTCATCATAACTCTTCTTTAATCTTTGTCTTGGTCCTAATGTATCAATTGGGAATTCCTTATCTCCATCTGGTGTCCAATGATTAATTACACAAGTTTTACCTGTTTTTTTGTAGAAATATTCTCCAATTTGGCGGCATCGAATTCCATGTTCTACCCAGAACTTACGAATATCTTCATCTGCACTTGATAAAGTAGCTTTTTCACTCTTTGGATGTGCAAAGTATGTTGGGTTAAAATCAAGTCCAATTCCTTTTTCTACTGCCCAATCTACCCACTTATCAAAATGCTTTGGCTCAATCTCATTACGATCTACAAAAGTGTCTGCTTCTTGATAGTTTGCATGAACATTCATCTTTAATACACCTGGAATAAACTTCATTGCCATATCAATATCTGCACGAAGTTCTTCTCCATTACGAGCCTTCCCTGGATAGTTACCTGTTGTTTGGATACCTCCTGTTAATGACTTATCTTCCTTTACTTCTGTTCCTCCAACATCATCACCTTGCCAACAATGCATAGAAATAGGTGTTTTATCTGCAATTTCAATTGCCTTATCTACATCTACTCCATATTGTGCGTAAAATTCTTTCGCTAATTCATAACCTTTTTTTAAATCGTACATACCTATTCTCCTTTTATTTATTTTTATTTTATACTTCTTTTACATCAAATGATTTTGCTACACAAGTTCTTGCATCTTCCAAAGAAGAAAATGTTTTATCTTTTAACATTTGAACCATTATATTTCCTAATGCTGTTCCTTCAATTGGACCTGCATATACTTTCTTTTTTGTATATTCTTTTGTCTTTTGATTTAAATAGTTATCTTGACAACCACCACCTACAATATGTAGACGCTTAAATGTTCTATTTGATATTTGTTCTATTTCCTTTATAGTATCTGCATAGCTTTTTGCCAAGCTATTATAAATAACCACTAACAACTCTCCTGTTGTATTAGGTACTTTTTGATTTGTATTTTTACAATAATCTTTTACTGCTTCTATCATACTTTTTGGTGCAAGAAAACAATTATCATTTACATTTACTATAGATGGAAAACCATCTGCTTCCATTGCCATTGCTATTAATTCTGGAAAAGAGTACTCATGGTCTTTGCTATTTAATTCACGACGAACACTTTGAAGCATCCAAAGCCCCATAATATTTTTTAAATAACGAAAACGATAATCATAGCCGCCTTCATTGGTAAAATTAAACTGTTTGCTTTGTAATGAACAATCAGCTTCCATTCGCTCAATTCCCATTAAAGACCATGTTCCAGAACTTAAATATATAAAATCATCATCATTTGCTGGAACTGCAAGTACAGCTGAACCTGTATCATGAGTTGCTGGTAAAATAACTTCTAAATCAAAGCCTATTTGATTTTTAATCTCTTCTTTTAATGTGCCAACTGTTGTTTTTGGCATATGTAATTCACCGAAAATATGAGTAGGAATTTCTAGTTTTTCTAATAGTTCTTTATCCCATGTTTTTGTTTTTGCATTTACTAATTGCCCCGTTGTAGCATTGGTGTATTCATTCATCTTAACTCCTGTTAGTAGAAAGTTAAAATATTCTGGAACCATTAAATAACTTGTCGCCTTTTCTAAGTATTCTGGGTTTGATTGTTTTATTGAATATAGTTGATAAATTGTATTAAATAACTGCTTTTGGATTCCTGTTCTAGCATACAACTCATCTTCTGAAATTTTTTCATATACTAACTTATCAATTCCTTCTGTTCTACTATCACGATAAGCAACGGTATCACCCAATACGTTATCATGTTCATCTAGTAAAACAAAATCAACTCCCCAAGTATCAATACCCATGCTTACTGGGATTTTTCCAGCTTCCTTACAAGCCTTTAATCCATTTACAATTTCTGCAAATAAGCGATCTAATTCCCAACATAAATGTCCATTTTTTGTTACATTTCCATTTACAAATCGGTAAACCTCTTCTAAACAGATTTGCCCATCTTCCATATGAGCTAAAATATGACGTCCACTAGACGCGCCTATATCAACTGCTAAATAGTATTTCATGTCCTTCTCCTTTCAACTGTTATGAGGAACAATAAATATACCATTATTTTATCTTTTAAAAAGATAAGTTACAAGGTCGGTCTTTGTAAAAAATAGGTCCTTATTTGCATAATTTTTCTCTGTATTCCTTTGGGCTTATTTTATATTTTTTGCGAAATACACGATAAAAATAGCTTGTATTATCATATCCTACTGCTACTATAATATCTGCGATTGGAAGTTTTGTATCTGTTAGTAGCTGTACTGCCTTATTAAAGCGCTTAATTTGTAATAATTCTTTAAATGTATATCCAGTATGACTCTTAATTAATCTACTTAGTTGGTAAATGCTTTGATTCTCCTGCTTTGCCAACTCTCCAAGTGTAGCATTTCTATAGTTTTCTTCTATGTATCGAAGCACATTTATAATAACCCCATTATATCCTTTTTTGCTTCCTTGTAGTTTATCTGTATGATTTAATAATTGTAAAAATAATAATCCCATTGTTGTTTGATTAATCTTCCCACGATTGTTTTCTTTATTTAAAATAGACCATGTCATATTTTCTATTAAATTTTGGATTGGTAATACTTCTGACACTCGAAAATGCAAATAGCTTGTTGTTGCTGTTTCTTGCCTTAGTGAGTCTACAAGAAAATTTTTCAACTCATTTTCCTCTTCAATCATAGATAAAGCTACGTCAAAAAACTCTGGTAACACAATAAAGTTAATTCCAATATCATTTTTACCTGCTGGCAATATTTTATGGTATGTATGTTGATTTAAAAATAATATGTCACCCTTTTCTAGGATAACTTTTTCACTATCATCAATGATGTGGATTGTTTTCCCCTCTATCATATATATAATTTCAATATAATTATGCTTATGTTTTGGAAAGTCTGCAAATCGTGTATGAGGACGAATATCTATTAGCTTTCCACGTTCTAACATTTTTTTACTATCAATGGTATGGTTTCCACTTGTAAAATATCGGCTTTTTTCAATATTTTTCCCTTGTAAAATTTCTTCTTCCTCTTTTGTAATTTCCCTTAATTTTTCTACTATTTGTTGCTCCATGTATTCCCCTCCAGTACCTTTCTATCAGCAAACAGAATACTATATTCTTTTTTATTTGTGTGGTTTATATTCATTATACACTATATTTGTTTCTTATTTTAACAATTATGTAAATATAAAATCTTTCCTTTATGTTACTACAATATATGTATTTCATCTATAAAAAAATTTAAAAAGCAGCTAATCATAAAGACTAACTGCTCTTAATATGAGTATAAAGTTGAAAAATCTATTCCATTTTAGAATACGAATTTTTTTATTCAATAAGTATCACTTGCCACAGTTCCTAAATAAGTTCTTGCTGTAAAATTTCTAAAAGTAAAAAAGTAAATTTTTCATACCGTCAACATCAAATACAAATCTATTATAATAACTGACTATATGCTTTAAAAGCTGTTGGAAGTGAATATTTATCCTTTACCTGTTCATTTGTTACAAATAAAAAATCATGATTCCCCTCTTTTATCCTACTTTCCTTTTTTTCTGACGACGATACTATTACTTTATAACCTATCATTTGCCATTCAATATGACTAAAAATATGCTTTGCTGATGGCAGTGGCCATATTGTAACAGGAACACCTAACTTATCTTCCCAAAAACTTTGAGCCTCATCCACAGTTAAGTGCCCTTCTACATTTATTAATTCATATAAACCAGCTAACAATCCTTTACTTTCTCTTTTTCTAATAATAGTATATCCATTATCTTCTACTACAAAAACTGTTTTCTTTTCTATTTTTCTCTCTTTTTTCTTTGGCTTATATGGAATTTCTCCTATTAGATCATTTTTTCTTGCAAGACAAATTCCTTCCCACGGACATTTATTACATAGTGGTGCTCCATTTGGAATACAAACTGTTGCCCCTAACTCCATTAACCCTTGATTTAATGTGGAAGGATTTGGACTTACTACTTCCATTGCCCGTTTTAAATCTTTTTCCATTTTTGTTTTTACTGATTGCTTTGTAATATCACTGTTATCAGCAGTTAATCTTGTAATTACTCGAAGTACATTTCCATCTACTGCTGGTACTAGCTGTTTGTAAGCGATAGATGCAATTGCCCCAGCTGTATAACTGCCAATTCCAGGTAACTCTAATAATTGTTCATATGTTTTTGGAAGTTCTCCATTGTAATTTTCCATACAAATAATAGCTGTTTTTTGTATATTTCTTACTCTTGAATAATATCCAAGTCCCTCCCATAATTTTAATAATACATCTTCTTCTGCCTCTGCTAAATCCTTTATTGTTGGTAAAGTTTCCATAAAACGTTTAAAATATGGTTTTACTGCTTCTACTCTTGTTTGCTGTAACATAATTTCGGAAATCCAAACCCAATATGGTAATGGATTGTTTCTCCACGGCAACTCTCTTTTATGTTGTTCGTACCAGTTGCAAAGAAGAGGTATCATAACCTCTAATCGCTTTTCTAATGTATATAAATTATTTTCTGACTCTATTAGTTTAATATTACTATATAAATTTTCATTATTATAATTATTCATTCCTATTACTACTTTCTACTTCATTAATTTACTTTCTTATTACTGTTATTCCTTTTACCACATATCTAGGAAGCCAAGCTTCTTCTAATATGAACTCTTTGCGTTCATTATATCACCAATTCGTTCTAACCCACTACTGGTTTCTTTGCAACTATTGGTTTCTTTGCAACTATTCGTAATCTTGTCACATTTTCCAAATGCTTCGCCCTTGGCTCATTGTGTTTATTATATCATGCAATAATAAGAAAGTCACTTTATTACGATAATTTCTTCTAATAGAAAAAGCCAAAAGGGAGACTCCTCCTTTTTGACTTTTTACTTTAATGGTATAAAATTATCTATGCCTATTTTACTTTGTAATATAATACTCTCATAGCATTTAAAATAGCTATTACAGATACTCCAACATCTGCAAATACTGCCGCCCACATAGAGGCAAATCCTAATGCTCCCAGCAATAAAACAATGCCTTTAATACCTAATGCAAATACAATGTTTTGCTTACATATTATTAATGTTTTTCTGCTTATTTTTATTATTTTACTAATTTTTGATGGCTCATCTGTCATTAATACAACATCTGCTGCTTCAATTGCCGCATCAGATCCAAGTCCACCCATTGCAATACCTATATCAGCTCTAGCTAATACTGGTGCATCGTTAATGCCATCACCAACAAAAGCTAACTTTCCACTAGAAGATGTTTGCTTCAATAACATTTCCATATGATTTACTTTATCTTCTGGCAATAACTCTGTATAAACTTCATCTATTCCTATTTCTTTTCCTATTTTTTTGCCAATAGAATCAATATCTCCTGTTAACATAACAGTTTTCTTAATTCCTGTAACTTTTAATGCTTTAATTGCATCTTTAGAGTCACTCTTTATTTCATCTGTAATAACAATAGCTCCTGCATAACTATTATCTATTCCTACATATACAACTGTCCCTATTTCATTTACTTCTTTATATGGGATATTAAATCGCTTCATTAATTTACGATTTCCTACGTATATTTTCTTTCCTTTATATATACCACAAATTCCTTCGCCAACAACCTCTTCTAAATCACTAATCATAGTTTCATCTAGTGTATGCTTTGTATCTATATATTCCCTTTTGATAGATAGTGCAATAGGATGATTGGAGTAGAACTCTCCATGAGCTGCCACTTGAACCACTTCTTCTTTTGACAATTCACCTTCTATGATTTTATTTACCTTAAAACTACCTTTTGTTAATGTTCCTGTTTTATCAAAGACAACTACTTCTGCATTTGCTAATGCTTCCAAATAGTTACTTCCTTTTACAAGAACTCCTATTTTAGAGGCACATCCAATTCCACCAAAGAAACTAAGTGGAATAGAAATTACCAATGCACATGGGCAAGAAATTACTAAAAAGGTTAATGCACGATAAATCCAATCAGAAAATGTTGCATTAGGAAGAATTATTGGAGGAATAATTGCCAGTATTGTTGCACAAATAACTACTATAGGCGTATAATACCTAGCAAACTTTGTAATAAAGTTTTCTACTGGTGCCTTTTGACTACTTGCATTTTCTACTAAATCTAATATTTTTGATACAGTAGACTCACCAAACTCCTTTGTAACCTTAATTTTTAATGGACGATTTAAATTAATGCATCCACTAATAATAGTATCTCCTATACCTACTTCTCTAGGAATAGATTCACCTGTTAGAGCTTTTGTATCTAGTGTAGACTCACCTTCAATAACTATTCCGTCTAGTGGTACTTTTTCTCCTGGACGAATTACAACAATTTCATCAACAGATACTTCTTCAGGATCAACGGTTTCCTCCATACCATCTCGAATAACAACTGCTGTATCTGGACAAATATCCATAAGCTCTGTAATAGATTTTCTTGATTGATTTACTGCGTAAGATTGGAATAATTCCCCAACCTGATAAAAAAGCATAACAGCAATTCCCTCTGGATATTCCCCTAAGATAAATGCTCCTAATGTTGCAATTGTCATTAGAAAATTTTCATCAAACACTTGACCTCGTAACATATTTTTTCCAGCTTTTATTACGATTTCTCCACCAACACAAATATATGCTAGCATATATCCAATAAACTTTGCCACTGTTGGAATTGGAAGAAGTATTGTAACAATAAAAATAATAGCTGAAATAATAATTTTATATAACTGCTTTTTTTGTTTTTTGCTCATTTACTATTCACCCCTTCTTTAAAAACCACTACTTCAATTCCTAAAATTTACGATTTGTTTCAATATACTTTTTATATAAAGAACAAAATATTCTTTATTAGCTTATGTATATTATTTTCTAACGATAGTGCAATCTGGTTCTACTTTTGAAATTGCCTTTTGAGCCTTTTCTAATATTTCTTCAAATATATTATCATCTGCTTCTAATGTAAGCTTTTGTGTCATAAAACTAATGGTTGCTTTCTTTACTCCTTCAATATTATTAATAGCCTTTTCCATCTTTGCTGCACAATTAGCACAATCTAACTCTTGTAATTTAAATACTTTCTTCATAATTATATATCTCCTTTTATATAAATGTTTATTTCTTAGTTTCAACGATTAAACAATTATTTAATTATACTTTTTTATAATACCACTTTTTTTTCAGATGTCAATATACTTTTTCCATTTTAAGGACAAAAAAATCCGCTTTACCCCCCTAGCTACTCAATCCTTGAGGGATTTGCTCCGGTTTTGCACCAATGTGTGGCTCCTTTAACAGACTTCCTTTTCACATTGTGTGCATACTTCCGGAGGTTTTTACTATGCTTTTTTATCTAACAAAGAGGGTATTTCCTACTATTTATTCTAATTAAATATTTTTATACTATTTTTAAAAGTATATTCTTTCTCTATCTGGATGTTCCCCTGACCACCCAACTTGTGGCATAGTATCTAGACGATACATATCTTCTTTTGAAATACTAAAAGAAAATATATTTTTATTTTCTTTCATTCGTTCTATTGATGTTGTTTTTGGAAGAGGGATGATTTGCTTTTGTAATGCAAATCTTAAACAAATTTGTGCTGAAGATACATTATATTTTTCTGCCAATTCCACAAGTAATGGGTCATTTAACATCCTTGCTCGTCCGATTGGACTCCATGCCTGAACTTGTATATTATTTTCTTTACAATAATTTACTGCTGCTTCTTGAGTATATCCTGGATGAAATTCTAATTGATTTACCATTGGCCTAATCGTACAGTTATCCAAAATATTTTCTATATGATGAGGAAGAAAGTTACTAAATCCAATAGCTCTTATTTTCCCCTCTTTATATAATTCTTCCATTGCTCTCCATGTGTCTACAGTAAGTTGCTTCCAACCTTTATAACCAAAAGAAGGAATTGGCCAATGAATTAAATATAAATCCAAATAATTTGTTTGTAAGTTTTTAAGGCTTTTTTCAAATGCTTCTTTTGTTTGTTCATATCCCATTTCTTCTTTCCATACTTTAGTTGCATAGAAAAATTCCTCTCTTGGAATATTACTTTCCTTTACAGCTTTTGCAATATCACCTTCTGTCCCATAAAAAGAGGCTGTATCAAAATAGCGATACCCTACTTTAATAGCATGACTAATAGTTTTTTCTCCTGCTCCTTCTGTTGCCTTATATGTTCCATATCCTATACATGGTATTTTAACACCATTATTTAACGTATAACATTCATACATATTTTCTATCATTTTTTTGTCTCCTCTCTATAATAGAATATATAAAAGACAGCCATTTCTAGCTGTCTTTTATTTCCTTATAAAAATTTACTCCACTAGGAGCACTTTTCTTATATATTTTTATTTTGCTTCCTTTAAAAATGCCACATATCCACGTTTTGCTTCATAAATATCAGACTTGCTACAAATTTCCCATGGTGCGTGCATATTTAATACTGGAACACCACTATCAATGACTTCCATTCCATAATTAGCTGTAATATAAGCGATTGTTCCACCGCCACCTTGATCTACTCTACCAAGTTCTGCTGTTTGGAATGGTACATTGTGCTTTTCCATCATTCTTCTGATTTTTGCTATGTACTCTGGATTTGCGTCATTAGAACCACCTTTTCCACCTCTACCAGTATACTTATTAAATGTAATACCTTTTCCAAAGTATGCAGTATTTTTCTTTTCACTAACAGATGCATATAATGGATCAAATGCTGCACTTACATCAGAAGACAACATGAATGAATTTTGTAATGTACGTCTTACTGCAAGCTCACTATAACATCCCATTCTATCTAAAATTTCAGCTACTGCATTTTCAAAGAATTTAGAATGCATACTGGAACCACCTACACTACCGATTTCTTCTTTGTCTACAAGAAGGCATACGCTTGTACGTTCTGTATTTTCTACTTCTAACATAGCAATTAAAGATGTATATGAACATACTCTATCGTCTTGTCCATATCCCATAATCATACTTCTATCAAATCCGTAATCTCTTGCTTTTCCTGCTGGAACAACTTCAAGTTCTGCTGATAAAAAGTCCTCTTCTTCCATATCATAGTTGTCCTTTAAATACTTTAGAATTTGTGCTTTAACAGCATCTTTTTCTTCTCCAACAAGTGGTCTACTTCCAACTAATACATCTAAATTTTCCCCTTCAACAACCTTAGCAGCAGTCTTTTGCATTTGGTCACTAGCTAGATGTATTAATAAATCTGTTATTCCAACTACTGGATCATTTTCGTCTTCTCCAATTACGATATCAACCACAGAACCATCTTTTTTTGCAACTACACCATGAATTGCCAGTGGTAATGCAACCCATTGATATTTTTTAATTCCACCATAGTAATGAGTATCTAATAGTGCCATTTCTGTATCTTCATATAGAGGATTTTGCTTAATATCAATTCTTGGAGAGTCGATGTGTGCACCTAAAATATTCATACCATTTTCTAATGGTTCTGTACCAATGTTAAAAAGTACAATTGCCTTTTCCATAGATACATAATATACTTTATCATTCGCTTTTAATGTTTCTTTATTGGCAATTACCTTTTTTAGGTCACGATATCCTTTTGCCTCTGCAATACGAATTGTTTCTTTTACACATTCTCTTTCTGTTTTACATTCAGAAATAAACTTTTTATATCCTTCATTTAATTCATGTAATTCATTTAACTGGTCTTCATTATAAGACTTCCATGCATTTTCTTTTTTCATTTCTTCTCTCCTTTATTCTGCTATTACATTAAATTGCTGCTGTATATTTCTTTAACCATTCTACTTCTTCATTTGTAAGAAATGGTGAAATTTTTTCAAATACCATTTTGTGGTAATCATTTAATACTTTCTTTTCTCTTTCTGTCATAATAGATGGATCAATCGCATCTAAGTCAATTGGTGCATAAGTAACAGCTTCAAATTCCATAAATTGACCGTATTCTGTCTTTTCTGCCTTCTTACAGATTAACTCATTTTCTGTACGAATACCATATTCACCTTCTAAATATACTCCTGGCTCGTCTGTTGTAACCATTCCTTCCTCTAATACTGCACTATCATTTCTTTCAGGAACAATTTTCCATCGGAAACCATTTGGAGCTTCGTGAATATTTAGTAAATACCCTACACCATGTCCAGTTCCACAACGATAATCAAGACCTATTTCCCATAAAGGACCTCTGCTTAAAATATCTAAATTTTGTCCACAACATCCATATAAAAACTTAGCACTTGCTAAATTTAGGTTAGAACGTAATACTAATGTAAAATGATAACGCTGTTTATCTGTAATTGGGCCTAATGCCATAGTTCTTGTAATATCGGTAGAGCCTTCAAAATAATGTCCACCAGAATCTACTAATAAAAATCCCTTTGGCTCTAATACTGCATTGGATTCTTCTGTTGCACTGTAATGCATCATAGCTGCATTTGCTTCATAGGCACAAATAGTATCAAAACTTAAGTCAATAAATCCTGGTTGTTCTTCTCTTCTCTTTGCCAAATAATTAGATGCATCAATTTCTGTCATTGGTATTTTTCCAATATTAGTTTTTAACCAATACATAAATTTTGTAAATGCTACTCCATCTCGAATATGAGCCAAACGAATATTATCTAATTCCACAGGATTTTTCATTGCTTTCATTGGTGTTGTAGGATTCATCTTATCAATAATAGATACTGTTCTAGGCAAATTATTGACAATTCTAAAGTTTACCTTTCCTTTCGTCAATAATACTTTTGTATTATCTTTTAGCTGACTTACAAAGGTATATATATCTTCATAGTTATGGATTTGAACTTTATTATTTTTCATTTCCATACGAATTGCTTCATTTAATACATCTTCCTGTACGAAGAAATGTGCTTCCTCCTTACCAATAATGGCAAAAGATAAAACAATAGGAAAATGCTTTGCATCATTTCCACGAATATTAAATAACCATGCAATATCATCCAATGAAGTTAAAATATGATAATCCACACCTTCTTCTTCCATTACTTTTCTCACATCTGCTAACTTTTCTGTTGATAATTTTCCACTGTATTTTACATCTAAAGCATAAGCTGGCTCTTTTGATAATAACGGTCTATCATCCCATATCATTCCAATTAAGTCTTCATCTACTTTTAAACTACCATTTTTTTCATTTACAATTGTTGAAAAAGAATCTCCTAATGTTGCATTAATTACTCTTCCATCAAAACCTAAGCATCCACCTTCTTGTAACTTATCTTTAATGTACTGACTAACTGTTGGCACTCCTTCTTCACCCATTTTAAATAATTCAATGGTTGAACCTTCTAATTGATTTGCAGCCTGAATAAAATACCTACCATCTGTCCATAGCCCTGCTTCTGTTTTCGTAATAACTGCTGTTCCTGCTGAACCTGTAAATCCTGTAATAAATGTTCTAGCTTTAAAATAGTCTCCTACATATTCAGATTCATGAAAATCTGATGTTGGTACTACATATATATCTATATTTCTTTCTAGCATTAATTGACGTAATGCTTCTAATCTTCTTTTTATCATTTTTTCCTCCTTCTTCAATACTCTAAAAAATAGTATAACATAATTACTTTAAATGTCAAAAAACTTTTCATACATTACTTTAATATTTCTTCTAAAACTCTACCATCTGCTTCTTTTAATTGACAACCTAACAGCCTTGCCATCGTTGGTCCTTCATCTACTAAACACATATCTTCTATCACTACATTCTCCTTTATATTAGGGCCTGTTGCATAGAAAAATGTTGTATAATCAGGCTTTGTTGGTAAATAACCATGAGTTGCTTTCATTGTATGGAAATTACCTGCTTCTTCTGTAATATCTCTTGTATATACATCAAAATCATCTTGGTAATAAAATCCTTCTTTTGCCTCTATCATAAATGTTGCATGTTTATCTGCACCTAATTCTATAATTTGCTTATTCGTAAATATTTGTTCTATTCCTGCTCGCTTGTCTTTTTTCATTTTTTGCAATAGTTCAAATACCTCTTCCTTTAATCTTACATCATGAGGATTTTTTAAATAAATATAACAAGAACCATCACAATG
>CALWGN010000061.1 GCA_944380055.1 uncultured Lachnospiraceae bacterium | reverse complement strand
AAAATAAATAAAATCTTATATAAACTGTCAATAAGGGATGTAACAAAAATATAACAAAGTACTAGGAGGTTATCTATGAATAAAAATAACTTTGCATCAGTTCCACCAATGGGGTGGAACAGCTACGATTACTATGATACAACTGTAAATGAAGAACAAGTAAAAGCAAATGCTGATTTTATGTCAGCTCATTTAAAGGAATATGGATGGGAATATGTCGTAGTAGATATTCAGTGGTATGCAAATAAACCAGATGCCATGAGAGATAAATTTCAGTACATTCCATTTGGAAAGTTGGAAATAGATCAATATGGAAGGTTGCAACCAGATAAAGAGCGATTTCCATCTTCATCAGAAGGTCTGGGATTTAAGCCACTTGCAGATTATATTCACAGCCTTGGATTAAAATTCGGAATACATATTATGCGTGGAATCCCAAGAGAGGCAGCACATAATCACTGCAGTGTATTAGGAACGGATGTAACTGCTGATATGATAGCAGATCCCTTCTCAATTTGTGGTTGGAATCCAGATATGTATGGTGTTAGAAATACAGAGGCAGGTCAAGCATATTATAATTCTTTGCTTCAGTTATATGCAGATTGGGGTGTTGATTTTATCAAAGTGGACGACATTTGTAATACAAATATGTATGTAAACAATCAATATTCTGCTTCTCATGAAATAGAAATGATTTACAACGCCATTCAAAACTGTAAACGAGAAATAGTTCTTTCCTTATCACCAGGCCCTGCACTGATTGAAAAGGCATGGCATTTGGAAAAATATGCAAATATGTGGAGGATTACCGATGATTTCTGGGATAGCTGGGAACTATTAAAAGATATGTTTAAACGTTGTGAACTATGGCAGAAGCATGTATCCAAAGGATGTTATCCAGATTGTGATATGCTTCCGTTAGGTATTGTGGGAAAAGGTTTTAAAAATGAGCGTCACACTCAATTTACAAAAGAAGAGCAGCGTACAATGATGTCTTTATGGTGTATGTTTGGTTCACCTCTTATGTTAGGAGCAGAGTTAACTAAGTTAGACAAATGGACTCTTTCCTTATTAACAAATAAAGATATTCTTTCTATGCTTACACCAGATTGTAAGCCAAAGCAAATAGAGCACAATGAGGAAAAAGCTCTCTGGATTAGTTATAATGAAAATACAAAAGAGCAATTTATCGGACTATTTAACTTATCAGAGCATGAGAAAAGAATAAGTATAAATATGAGGGATATTGAGGAAGAAAAGAATGAAGTTAATTTGTTAGAGCTTTGGTCAAAAAAAGAATGGAATAGTGAAAAAGGAGTGGTTACAGCTGTAATTAAACCTCATGACTGCTGTATTTTTAAAGTATTATAGTAAATAAATTATAGTATCAGTTGATAAATGTATTTATTATATGGAAACTAAAGAACAAAAAAATCTATCTTTTTACTAGAACTACAAAAATTTATTTATAAAGTGCTAGACATATATATAAGAATAGAGTAAACTATCTAGTGGCATATTAATGGGAAAGCGAATCGTTAGGTTCGCTTTTCTGTAGTTTTACAGTAATTTATATAAAGTTAAAATATTTTATATAGATAGATATGGAGGATTATATAATGGAAATTAAAGGAAATGTAATTGTAGGACAATCAGGAGGTCCAACAGCTGTAATTAATTCTAGCTTAGCTGGTGTCTATAAAACAGCAAAGGATAAAGGTGTAAAAAAGATTTATGGAATGAGAAATGGAGTTGAAGGTTTTTTAAAAGGAAAGTATGTAGACATATCAGAGCATATTAAGTCTGATATGGATATTGAATTATTAAAAAGAACACCATCATCATTTTTAGGATCTTGTCGTTTTAAATTGCCTGAGCCAGTACTAGGAAATGAAACATTTGAAGCGTTATTTAAGAGATTAAATGAGTTAGAAATTGGATATTTCTTCTATATTGGTGGAAATGATTCTATGGATACAATTAAAAAATTATCTGATTATGCACAATTAATTGCTTCTGATATTAAATTTATTGGGATTCCAAAGACAATTGATAACGACTTAGATATTACAGATCATACACCAGGTTATGGAAGTGCTGCAAAGTATATTGCTTCTGTAACAAAGGAAGTTGTTCGTGATGGCTTAGTATATGATATGGAAAGTGTTACAATATTAGAAATTATGGGTAGAAACGCAGGTTGGTTAACAGCAGCAGCAGCACTTGCAAAAGGATGTGACTGTGAAGGTGTTGACTTAGTTTATTTACCAGAAGTAGCATTTGACGTTGATAAGTTTATTGAAAAAATTCGTGAATTACAAAAAACAAAAAAATCAATTGTTGTAGCAATTTCAGAAGGAATTTGCTTAGAAGATGGAACATATGTAGCAGAACTTTCTTCTCAATTAGGAAATACAGATGCATTTGGACATAAGATTTTAACAGGAGCAGGACGCTACTTAGCAAATGCAATTACAAGTAAAATTGGATGTAAGGCTCGTGCTATTGAATTTAACACATTACAACGTTGTGCAGCCCATATGGTATCAAGAGTTGATATTACAGAAGCATTCCAAGTTGGTGGTGCAGGTGTGACTGCTGCTTTAGAAGGAAAGACAGGTCAAATGGTAATTTTAAAGAGAGTTTCTAGCGAGCCATATATGTGTGTTACAGATGTTTATGATGTTCACAAAATTGCTAATGTGGAAAAGAAAGTGCCTAGAGAATGGATTAATGAAGAAGGAAATGGAGTAACAGAAGCATTGATTTCTTATGTTAAGCCATTAATTCAAGCAGAATTAACACAAATTATTGTAGATGGACTTCCACATCATATTGTTTTAAACGATTAATAAAGAGAAAAACCATACAAATGAATAGAAAGAAGGTTAGGTAAGACATGAAAATTCTTAGTCAATTTTTAATTATATTAGGAATATCATTTGTTGGTGAATTATGTAATTTATTATTACCATTTCCAGTGCCAGCTAGTGTATATGGGCTTATTATATTATTTATATGCCTTTGTTTAAAATGGGTAAAGTTAGAAAAGGTAGAAACAGCAGCTGAATTTTTCTTAAATATTATGCCTGTCCTATTTATCGCCTCTGCAGTTAGCTTAATGACTATTATAGGTAATATGTTAGAAGTACTATTTGCAATTATACTTATTACTGTGGTTAGTACTATTGTTGTAATGGGAGTGACTGGAGTGGTGGCGCAAAACATTATAAAAAAGACAGAAAAGAAGGATAAGGAGAATTAAGAAATGGAATTAGATGCATTTTTATCACAGTCTGCTTATTTTGGTCTGTTTTTAAGTATATTTTGTTATTGGATTGCTACTTTAATAGCAAAGAAATTACCATATACGATTTGTAATCCATTACTAATTGCAACTGTTATGGTTATTGGAATTTTAGTAGTATGTAATATTAGTTATGAAACATATAATAGTAGTGCAAAATATTTAACTTACTTATTAACACCAGCAACTGTGTGTTTAGCGGTACCTATGTATCGACAAATAGA
Organism: uncultured Lachnospiraceae bacterium; assembly: GCA_944380055.1. Lineage (GTDB taxonomy): Bacteria > Bacillota > Clostridia > Lachnospirales > Lachnospiraceae > Fimimorpha. The sequence goes on along the minus strand of CALWGN010000061.1, from coordinate 1,718 downwards.
GGTATTAAAAAAACATTTTGTTGCCATTATTACTAGTATATGTGCCGGTTGTATTGCTTGTGCAATTACTATTTTTGGCTTGTCTTATTTATTAAAGATAGAGCCACAATTATACTATTCATTACTTCCAAAATCAGTAACAACAGCTATTGCTATTGGGGTAGCTAATGAGGCAGGAGGAAATGAAACAATTACAATTGCAGTTGTTGTATTAACAGGACTTCTTGGAGCAATTTTTGCAAGAACTATTTGTAATATATTTAAAGTAACTCATCCAGTTGCAGTTGGACTTGCTTGTGGAAACTCTGCTCATGCAATGGGAACGAGTAAAGCCATTGAATTTGGAGAAATAGAAGGTGCAATGAGTAGTTTAGCAGTAGTTGTAGCTGGTATTATGACAGTAATTATTGTGCCATTGGTGGCACCACTAATCAAATAAAAATAATTTTTGTTTATAGAAAATAATTATATAAAACGGCATAGCTTTGGGGCTATGCCATTTTTACTTCCTATGGGCAATATAGTAGTATATTATAATTGGAACACTTTGTTGGGATAAGACATTTGTTATACTGGAAAACTATCCCTTAAGCACAATGCCCCAAATCCTAATCGTGGATTGGGATAACTTGTTTCTACAGAAAGAGGAGTAGCCCCTCTTTGTAAATAGGCTTTTACCTTCTCCCCATAAAGGTAAGGGTCATTTCCTTGCACAATTCCCCACTGCATTAATAAAGCTACACTTCCAGAAACAATAGGAGTAGCAAAGGATGTTCCAGTAAAATAATCAAAGGTTAAATAAGGAGTAGGGGCTTCAATGTCTACACCAGGGGCTACAATATCGGGTTTTACTTGATTTGTCTGTCTGGTATATCCTCTTCCAGAGAAATCAGCATAGGCTAATGTTGTAGAATCATATGCTCCAACAGTGATTACAGAACTTGCTGCTGAGGGAATTGTTAAAGTAGTATCAGGATTGGAAAATAAAAATCCTGTATTTTCATTTAATTGTCCACCACCAGGTAACCACATATCAAATTCACCAGTCACAATATTTCTTGGAATGAGTTCAATATTCCAAATTCCATAATCAACATAATTAGAAATAGGTAAAAATTCAATATAAATTTCTTGGGATGTACTAAAAGGAGAAGGATTACCATAATATAAAAGAATTTCTGTTTGAGAGATTTGAAAACGTTGCGGTCCTAAAATTTGTGGAATTGGTCCAAAGCGCATACCAGAAGGACTTTGAAGTAAAATATCAAAATTATCTACATAAGATTTCCAAATTTGTATATTTAGTCCAGTTTCATATTCGCCTACTGCTAATTCAATAGTCATAGGTCTACTATTTTTTAAAATCCCAGATGTATGTATTCTGCTAGCACCTTCATTTCCACTGCCAACACAAATAGTAACTTTCCAAAGAGAAGAAATTTGATTTAAATATGTTTCTAATAAAGACGTTCCATCATGAGAACCATAATTATTTCCAAAACTCAAATTTAATACTAAAGGAAGTTGCATGTCAATTGCTTTTTCTAAAATATAGTTAATTCCTTGCATAAGCTCTGTTGTTCTTGGAAAAGAATTAGGAGAAGGATTTTTCATTTTAACTATAATTAAATTGCTTTTTGGAGAAATTCCTTTATAATAGCTTCCACTTGTTATATCATTTCCAGCAGCGATTCCAGCAACAGCTGTCCCATGTCCAC
>CALWGN010000060.1 GCA_944380055.1 uncultured Lachnospiraceae bacterium | reverse complement strand
TATATATTTTATAAAAGTTTTTGATAGAAAGGGGAATATTATGGATAATAGAGCAATGTTTAAAATCGGATATGGTTTATATGTATTAACTGCAAGAGAAGGAGAAAGAGATAATGGCTGTATTATTAATGCAGCCATCCAAGTTACTTCTACACCAAATAGAATTGCAGTTACAGTAAATAAGCAAAATAAAACACATGATATGATTGCATCTACTGGGGAATTTAATCTTTCAATTTTAACAACACAAGCGCCATTTTCAGTATTCAAACATTTTGGGTTCCAAACTGGAAGGGATACTGATAAATTTGACAATTTGGAAGGTTTTTCTAGAGCAGAAAATGGAGTTTCTTATATTGCAAAGTATACAAACTCTTATATTTCTGGGAAGGTAATTCAGTCCATTGATTTAGGGACACATACAATGTTTATTTCAGATGTAACAGAAGCAGAAGTGTTAAGTAGCATTTCTACTGTAACTTATGATTATTATCAACAAAATATAAAACCAAAGCCACAACCAAAAGCAGAAGTATCAGTGGGATATCGTTGTGAAGTTTGTGGATACATATATGAAGGAGAAGTGTTACCAGAGGATTTTGTATGTCCTGTTTGTAAGCATGGAGTAAGTGATTTTGTAAAACTTTCTTAATATAGAAATTGCACACTAAATATAGCGAAATTATAGAGAATCATATATAATAAATGATAGATAGTCTATAATTTCGCTTTTTATTTTAATGATATAGGAAAGTTGTTATCTTCCTATATCATCAAAAATTCTAGGAGGTTGCACACGATATGCCAAGGAAGGCTGATAAAGCAGCTGCACATCGGTGAGCAAACAGACGCAAATCCCGCAAAGATTGAGGGGTTTGGCGAGTTGGAGGCGGAATTTTCCGATTTGATTTAAAAGAAAAAGGAGGTAGTAGATTTTGTGATAAAGAAGCTTATAGTATTAATTGTTATAATAATTATGATTAGTGGAGTGGCTATTGCGGGTATAAATGTTTATATAATACAAAAAGGAACGTCTAAGATTCTTACCAAGGAACAAGCAAGTAGGATGAAAGATATTGATTGCATTTTAGTGTTAGGTGCAGGTGTTAGAAATCAAAATACACCTAGTCCAATGTTAAATGATAGGCTAATGAAGGCAATAGAATTATACAATAATGGAACATCAGATAAGTTACTAATGAGTGGAGATCATCAAAGAGAAGATTATGATGAAGTAAATGTAATGAAATATGTAGCGATGGAATATGGAGTCGAGTCTAGTAAAATTTTTATGGATCACGCAGGATTATCTACTTATGATAGTATGTATCGAGCAAAAGAAATTTTTGGAGTAGAAAAGATGGTTATTGTTACTCAAAAATATCATTTGTATCGAGCTATTTATATTGCAAATCAACTAGGAATTGATGCCTATGGTGTACCAGCAGAAGAAATACATTATGCAGGGCAAGAAAGTAGAAATGCAAGAGAAGTATTAGCGAGAATAAAGGACTTTTTTGTTACAGTTATAAAGCCAGATGCCTCTATTATGGGAGAGGTGATTCCAATTAGTGGTGATGGAAATATTACAAATGATAAATAAAGAAAAGTCTGATATGGAGGTTTTATTATGGAGGAAAATAAAACAAAAATCAAAGTTTTAACAGGTATATTAGTAGGATTAATTGGAGTGGCTATTATTATTGCGGGAATATTAGTAGGAGAATTAACAGGAAATAAAAGTAAGAAAAATGATAATCAAAAACAAACAAGTTTGGAAGAACAAACAAAGCAACCGAGTACAGAAACAGAAGAAATTACAACAAAAGAGATAGAGACAAAAGAAAGTGAATCAACTACAAAACAAACTACAACTTCTGAGGATATAGAAGAAATTAGTATAGAAGATGAAAAAGAATTTACAGAAGTAAATGAAAGAGTAACAGCGAAAATAAAAACAAATCTTAGAACAGCTCCTAGTTTACAAAACTCTAGTGTTGTAGCAACTATTGTAAAAGGGGAGGAAGTAGTAAGAACAGGAGTCGGCATAAAGGGTTGGTCTAGAGTAGAGTATAATGGTCAAGAGTTATATGCAATATCTAGTTATTTAAAAGGAATTAATGAGCCTGATAGAGAAGAAAATCTTCAAACACAGCCAACAGGTGTGGAAGTAGGAATACAGTTTGAATCAGTGGATGAAAGAGTAACAGCAAAAATAGAAACAAATCTTAGAACAGAGCCAAGTTCAAAAAGAGAGGATACTATTGTTGTAACCATAAAAAATGGCGAATGGGTAAGAAGAATAGGGATTGGAAGCAATGGTTGGTCAAAAGTAGAATATAATGGACAAATATTGTATGCAATTACTAGTTATTTGACAACAGAGGGAAATTAGCACAATTTTACCCATAGGCTTTCCCTTGAAACTAGGAAATAAGTGTGATAGAATGAAAATAATTGTGTCTAGGAAAAGAGATAATGGGAAAGGATTTAAATAAATGAAGTGGAGTAAATTTACAGTAAATACAACGACTGAAGCAGTTGATTTTATTAGTGAGCTTTTTGATGAAATTGGAATAGAAGGAATAGAAATAGAAGATAATATTCCGTTAACAGAAAAAGAAACAAAGGGAATGTTTATTGATATATTGCCAGAACTTCCACCAGATGAAGGGAAAGCACGAGTTAGCTTTTATTTAGATGATACATACAATATTCCGGAAACGCTAGAAAAAGTAAAAGAAGGTTTAAAGGAAATTGGTATGTTTGTGTCTGTTGGTGATTGCAGCATTGAAGCATCTGAAACAGAAGATAAGGATTGGATTAATAATTGGAAACAATATTTTAAACCATTTACCGTAGATGATATTTTAATAAAACCAACTTGGGAAGAAATTCCAGAAGAACATAAAGATAAAATGCTAATTCAAATTGATCCAGGAACAGCTTTTGGAACAGGGATGCATGAAACAACTCAGCTTTGTATTCGAGGCTTACGCAAATATTTAAAAGAAGGAGATAAGTTACTAGATGTAGGAACTGGAAGTGGAATTCTTGCTATTTGCGGGCTAAAGTGTGGTGCTAGCCATGCAGTAGGAACTGATTTGGACGAAAATGCCATTGTAGCAGTAGGTGAAAATATTGAAGCCAACAATATATCAAAGGATGACTTTTTCGTATTAACAGGAAATTTAATTGATGATAAGACAATTAAAGATGCTGTTGGATATGAATGTTACGATATTGCAGTAGCAAATATTTTAGCAGATGTTATTATTCCATTACAAGTAGAAATGCCTCCTCATTTAAAGAAAGGTGGAATTTTTATCACAAGTGGAATTATTAATATGAAGGAAGATGCTGTAAGAAAAGCTTTCGAGCAAAATGAAGAATTTGAAATTGTAGAAACAAATTATCAAGGGGAATGGGTTTCTATTGTAGCAAGAAAGAAATAACTGGATGTACAAAAGAGAGGATAAGTATGTATCATTTTTTTGTAGAACAAAATCAAATTAGTGAAACTCATATTACAATTATAGGTTCTGATGTTAACCATATAAAAAATGTATTACGAATGAAAGAAGGCGAAGAAATTATGATAAGTAATCCGGATGGATGGGATTACTATTGTACAATAAGCCAAATTTCAAATGAACAAATAGAAGCTAAAATTTCATTTGTGGAAGAATCAGGTCATGAATTACCTTCTAAAATTTTCCTATTCCAAGGTCTACCAAAAGGGGATAAGATGGAGCTTATTATTCAAAAAGCAGTGGAATTAGGCGTTTTTGAAATTATTCCAGTAGCTACAAAGCGAGCAGTAGTTAAGATAGATAAGAAAAAGGAAGAGAGTAAAAGAAAGCGTTGGAATGCAATATCAGAAAGTGCGGCAAAGCAATCAAAACGTAGTGTGATTCCAAATGTACATGAAGTGTTAACCTTTAAAGAAGCATTAGAATACGCAAAACAGTTAGATGTAGTGCTTATGCCATATGAAATGGCAAAGGAAATGAGTGAAACAAAAAAAGTAATAAAACAAATACAAAGAGGGCAATCCATCGGTATTTTTATTGGACCAGAAGGTGGTTTTGATGAGACAGAAATTTGTAAAGCGATGGAAGAGTCATTTATTCCTATTACATTAGGAAAGCGTATTTTAAGGACAGAAACAGCAGCAATTACAGCAGTATCTGTTATAATGTTTCATTTAGAACAATAATATAATTGATTGTCTATGAAAGGGAGAACAGATTAATATAAAAACTTTAAAAGGATGCACACCATGCGCAAAGAAGTCTGCTAAAGTAGCCGAAAATTGGAAAAAATCTCTCAAGGGTTGCTTTAGAAACAGTTTGTTCTTCTAAATAACAGGTAGATAGAAAGAGTAAGGAGCTTATAATGGAAGCATATTTAGACAATTCAGCTACAACAAAAGTTTATTCTGATGTATGTGATAAAATGAGAGAAGCAATGGAAGTGCAATACGCAAATCCATCTTCCTTACACATAAAAGGAGTAGAAGCTGAAGGTTATATAAAAGAAGCAAAAGAAATAATTGCAAATACATTAAAAGTACAAGAAAAGGAAATTTTCTTCACATCTGGTGGTACAGAATCCAACAATTTAGCAATTATTGGAACCGCACTAGCAAATAAAAGAAAAGGAATGCATATTATTACGTCTAGTATTGAGCATCCAAGTGTTTCTAATCCAATGGAATATTTAAAAGAGTTGGGTTTTTCTATTACTTATTTGCCAGTAGATAAAGAAGGCTGTGTAAAGCTGGACAAATTAGAAGAGGCAATTACAGATAAAACTATTTTAATCTCTATTATGCATGTAAATAATGAAATTGGTTCTGTACAACCATTAGAAGAAATAAGTAAAATTATAAAGAAAAAAAATCCAAATACATTATTCCATGTGGATGGAATTCAAGGATATGGTAAATATATGATACGTCCAAAAAAAATGGGAGTAGATATGTATTCTGTTAGTGGGCATAAAATACATGGACCAAAAGGAATTGGATTTTTATATGTAAGTGAAAAAGTAAAAATAAAACCTATTTTATTTGGTGGAGAACAGCAAAAAGGACTTCGTTCTGGAACAGAAAATATACCAGGAATTGTAGGGCTTTGTGTCGCAGCAAGAAAAGGATATGAAAATTTTGATGAAAAAATAAACTATGTGTATGAGCTAAGACAATATTTTGTCTACCAGTTAGAACAAATGGATGGAGTTACTATAAATGGAATGAAGCAAGGAGAAGGAGCTCCTCATATTGTAAGTGCTAGCTTTGATGGAGTTAGAAGTGAGGTATTACTTCATTCATTAGAAGATAGAGGAATTTATGTATCCGCAGGATCAGCTTGTTCTTCGAATAAACCAGCAATTAGTAGCACACTAAAGTCTATTGGTGTAAAAAAAGAGCTTTTAGATTCTACCATCCGATTTAGTTTTGGACATTTTACAACAAAAGAAGAGTTAGAGTATACATTACAAGTACTAAATGAACTATTACCAATGCTTCGCAAATATCGAAGAATGTAATGAATTATAGAACTAGAATAGGAGAAAAGAAATGACATTTCAATCATTTTTAATTAAATATGCAGAAATAGGTATTAAAGGAAAAAACCGTTATTTATTTGAAGATGCCCTTGTTCGTCAAATTAAGTTTGCATTAGAAAATGTAGAAGGACAGTTTAATGTAACAAAGGCAGCGGGAAGAATTTATGTAAATGCAGAAAGTAATTACGATTACGATGAAGTAATTACAGCGTTAAAAAGAGTATTTGGTATTGTATGGATTTGCCCAGTTGTGCAATTACCAGATGAAGGATTTGACGTATTAAAGGGAAAAGTACTAGAATATATTGATGAAGTATATGAAAATAAAAACTTTACATTTAAAGTAGAGTCTAGACGCTCTAGAAAAAATTATCCAATGGTTTCACAAGAAATCAATATGGAACTTGGTGGAGCAATTTTAGAGAAATTTGAAGGAACAAAGGTAGATGTTCACAACCCAGAAGTTCGTTTGAGAATTGAAGTAAGAGAACAATTTATTAATGTATATTCAAAAGAAATTCAAGGACCAGGTGGGATGCCAATCGGAACAAACGGAAAAGCAATGCTACTATTATCTGGTGGTATTGATAGCCCAGTTGCAGGTTACATGATTGCAAAAAGAGGAGTAACAATTGAAGCAACTTATTTCCATGCACCACCTTATACAAGTGAACGTGCGAAACAAAAAGTAGTAGATTTAGCTAAATTAGTAGCGAAATATTCTGGACCAATTAAATTAAATATTGTTAATTTTACAGATATTCAATTATATATTTATGATAAATGTCCACATGATGAGTTAACAATTATTATGCGTCGTTACATGATGAAAATTGCAGAAACATTGGCAAAGAAGTCAGGAGCAATTGGGTTAATTACAGGAGAAAGTATTGGACAAGTAGCATCACAAACATTACAAAGTTTAGCAGCTACTAATGAAGTATGTACATTGCCAGTATATCGCCCGTTAATCGGATTTGATAAGCAAGAAATTGTAGAAGTGGCAGAAAAAATTAACACATATGAAACTTCTATTCAACCATTTGAAGATTGTTGTACAATATTTGTTGCAAAACACCCAGTAACAAAACCAAACATTAATGTAATTAAGTCATCTGAGCAACGTTTAAGTGAAAAGATAGAAGAGTTAATAAAAGTAGCATTAGAAACAGTAGAAGTTATTGAATGTAAATAAATACAGCTAAGGAAAAAAGAAGTTGCAAACAAATTGTTTGCAACTTCTTAAGTAGCTTTTGTAATGTAATTACAATATAAAATTATGCTACGTACTTAGATAATACTGAAAGAATTTCATCAAGATTATCTTCTGCATGAATATTTAAATCGATAGGCTTAGATAAGTCTAAAGAGAAAATTCCCATGATAGACTTTGCATCGATTACATATCTTCCAGATACTAAATCGAAGTCTGTTTCAAATTTTGTAAGATCATTTACAAATGATTTTACTTTGTCGATTGAGTTTAATGAAATTTGTATTGTTTTCATAAAGGTACCTCCTAGTTGCTATATTTTAATAGTATCAAACTCTACCTTTATAGTACAGATATAATGAAAAAAAGTCAATATACAAATTATCTAAAATAAAAACCTAGAAATGGGTAAATTGTCAAACAACTAATTATGGAGTATAGAAAAATGAAAAAAGTCGCATTTCATACCTTAGGCTGTAAGGTAAACACATATGAAACCGATGCTATGGAGCAAATGCTAGTTGCTCATGGCTATGAAATTGTTCCTTTTGATAAAGGTGCAGATATATATATTATTAACACTTGTTCTGTTACAAATATGGCAGACAGAAAATCAAGACAAATGTTGCATAAGGCAAAGAAAATGAACCCAGATGCTATTGTTGTAGCCGCAGGATGTTATGTACAAGCAGCACCACAAGAAGTTTTAGCAGATGTTGGTGTAGATTTAATTGTAGGAAATAATAAAAAGAAAGATTTAGTTCAAATATTAGAAAACTATTTTGTGGAACATGAGATAGAAAATGTAATTGATATTGCCCATACAAATGAATACGAAGGGTTAACTGTTACAAAGCTATCCGATCACACAAGAGCCTATATTAAGGTTCAAGATGGTTGTAATCAATTTTGTAGTTACTGTATTATTCCATATACAAGAGGTCGAGTAAGAAGTCGTGATTTAGAAGATATCAAATCAGAAGTATCAACCTTAGTAAAGCAAGGAACAAAGGAATTTGTTTTAACAGGAATTCATTTAAGTTCTTATGGAGTAGATTTTAAAGAAAAAAACTATGGATTACTACAGCTTATTTTAGACTTAAATGCTATTGAAGGAGTAGAAAGAATTCGTTTAGGCTCCCTAGAGCCAAGAATAATTACAGAAGAGTTTGCAAAAACATTGGCTTCATTAGACAAGTTTTGCCCTCATTTCCATTTGTCATTACAAAGTGGATGTAATGAAACATTAAAAAGAATGAATCGCCATTATACAGCAGAAGAATATTACGAAAAATGTGAAATATTAAGAAAATATTTTAATATGCCAGCAATTACAACTGATGTTATTGTAGGTTTTCCAGGTGAAACAGAAGACGAGTTTAAGGCTACAAAAGAATTTTTAGAAAAAGTGCAGTTTTATGAAATGCACATTTTTAAATATTCTAAAAGAAAAGGAACTCGTGCTGCAGATATGCCAGACCAAATAGACGAATCTATTAAAACAAAAAGAAGCAATGAGTTATTAGCGCTTGAAAAAGAAATGTCAGCAAAATACAGAAATTATTTTGTAGGAAAAGAAGTTTCTGTATTAACAGAAGAAAAAACATTGGTTAATGGACAAGAATATATGGTTGGTCATACAAAGGAATACGTAAAAGTAGGAATACAAAATTTTGAAGGCGAGAACTTAATTGTAAAGGGAATTTTAGGTGAAAAAATAGACGGAAATGTTTATTTGCTAAAAGAAATACAAAATCAATAATAGAAAAATACTTGCAGAACTGGAAAAATTATATTACAATATAAAAAAGATGGGAGTTCCCAAGAAGGACGTGATTATATGACTGATTTATCAAATACACAATATATTAAAGCTCCAAGTGAAAATCGTATGCAAGTAGGAGAAGTCATAGGGGAAGTATATGAAGCACTAATTGAAAAAGGATATAGCCCAATTAGTCAAATGGTTGGATATATTATGTCAGGTGACCCTACTTACATTACAAGTCATAAGAGTGCAAGAAGCTTAATTATGAAAGTGGAACGTGACGAGATATTAGAAGAGCTTATGAAAAATTATATTGAAACAAAGTTAAAATAATAAAAGGTCCGGTACAAAAGAAATGCCTATAGCATAAATGTATATATTACTATATTTGTGCTAGATACTATATTATTATTAGTTTTTGTAATAGGAGTTAATAATAATATAGTATAATAGGTTATTACAAAATTTCTAACTGTAGCCGGACTTTTTAAATATTTTTTGTATATGGTGAGTATAAGAAAATGATATTGTAAAAAATGTTCCATTATGGGAAATTGCGATCTTAGGAGCACTAAAATCCAGTTACTTTAGTGAGACTTTGTTCCCTGTTTTATAGACAAGGGATTATTTTTTATGTGATAAAATAATGATAGAAATAATTAGGAGAAAATATGCGAATATGCGAGTATTAGGATTAGATTTTGGTTCTAAAACAGTTGGTGTAGCAGTGAGTGATCCACTTAAAATTACAGCCCAACCAGTAGAAACTATTACAAGAAAAGATGAAAATAAATTAAGACAGACATTAGCACGTGTAGAACAGTTGGCAAAAGAATATGAAGTAGAGTTAATTGTATTAGGAATGCCTAAAAATATGAATAATACATTAGGTGATCGTGCAGAAAAGACAATAGAATTTAAAGAAGCATTAGAAAGAAGAAGTGGAATTAAAGTAATTCTTTGGGATGAAAGATTAACTACCGTTGCTGCTGAAAGAGTATTGGTAGAAAGCAATGTTCGTAGAGAAAATAGAAAAGATTATGTAGATCAAATAGCAGCAGTATTTATATTACAAGGATATTTAGATAGTCTTTCATAAGTTATAATAAGTATAGATAAGAGAATTATAATATAGAGTACAACTCTTAAATAGGAGAATTTAAAAGTGAAAATATTGAGTTTATCTTAGTTCAGCGAAAGAAGAATAAAGATAGATAAATTAATATAAAAAAATAAAATAAAAAAGGAGAAACGTTATGGAAGAGAAAATAATTTTCCAAAGTGACAATGGAGAAGAAGTAGAATTTTTTGTTTTAGAACAGACAAAAATTAACGGAACCAATTATCTATTAGTAACAGATTCAAAAGAAGAAGAGGCAGAATGCTTTATTTTAGAAGATATTTCAAAAGAGGATGAAACAGAAGCAATTTATGAATTTGTAGAAGATAATACAAAATTAGAAGCATTATCTAAAGTATTTGAAGAACTTTTAGATGACATAGATATTGTATAAAGTTTTAAGTAAAAATATTTTAATATCTATTATTAAATTATTTGAAGTGTGAAGTGTGAGATGTGTTATTTGAAAATAAAAGAAAGCAGATGTGAAAATATAGGTAGTGCTTTATAACCTAAGTTTTATATATGCAAAGTAAGAGGAAATAAATATGGTAAATGAAGAAAAGTTTATTAAAATTTTAAAATCAAAAGGTTTAAAAATAACAAATCAAAGACTTTTAGTATTAGAAGTATTAGCTGGAGCTAATGGGAAACACTATTCGACAGAAGAAATTTATGATTTAGTAAAATTGACTTACCCAGAAATAGGGCTTGCTACGGTATATCGTACTATTCAATTATTACTAGATTTAGAAATTATAGATAAAATTAATTTTGATGATGGATTTGTACGTTATGAATTAAGTGAACAGTTAGAAGAACAATCAAAGCATCAGCATCATCATTTGATTTGTAAAAAATGCGGACAAGTATTTTCTTTTAAGGAAGATTTATTAGATTTATTGGAAGAAAAAATAAAAAAAGAAATGGGATTTCAAATCTCAAACCATGAAGTGAAGTTTTATGGTTATTGTAAATCCTGTCAAGATAAAAATGGAGGTGTATTTGTTGAAGAAAGATAGTAGTAGTACGGTAAAAATAATCCCTTTAGGAGGATTAGAACAAATTGGAATGAATATGACAGCATTCCAATACGAAGATAGCATTATAGTAGTAGATTGTGGGTTGTCATTTCCAACAGACGATATGTTGGGAATTGATTTAGTAATCCCAGATACAACGTTTTTAAAGCAGAATATAAGTAAGGTAAAGGCATTTTTTATTACTCATGGGCATGAAGATCATATTGGTGCATTGCCTTATATATTAAGAGATATTAACATTCCAATTTATGCAACAAAATTAACATTAGGTATTATTGACCATAAGTTAAAAGAGCATAATCTAACAAAATCTGTAAAAAGAAAAGTAATTAAATACGGTCAATCAGTAAATATGGGACCATTCCGTGTGGAATTTATTCGAACAAATCATAGTATTGCAGATGCGGCATCATTAGCTATTTTTACGCCAGCAGGAACAATTATTCATACAGGAGACTTTAAAATTGACTATACTCCTGTATTTGGTGATAGTGTTGATTTACAACGTTTTGGAGAAATTGGAAAAAAAGGTGTATTAGCATTATTATGTGATAGTACCAATGCACACCGTCCAGGATTTACAAGTTCCGAACGTACAGTAGGTAAAACTTTTGATACCATTTTCTCTGAACATACCACACAACGAATTATTGTGGCAACCTTTGCATCTAATGTGGACCGTGTACAACAAATTATTAATACAGCATATAAATGTGGTAGAAAAGTTGTTGTGGAAGGAAGAAGTATGGTAAGTATTATTACCATCGCTCAAGAGTTAGGATATATTAGTATTCCAGATGGAACATTAATTGATATTGAGCAATTAAAAAATTATCCAGATGAGAAAACTGTTATCATTACAACTGGAAGTCAAGGAGAATCTATGGCAGCTTTATCCCGTATGGCAGCCAATATTCATAAAAAAGTATCTATTAAACCAGGGGATTTGGTTATTTTTAGTTCAAGTCCAATTCCAGGAAATGAAAAAGCTGTATCAAAAGTAATTAATGACCTTTGTGTAAAAGGGGCAGAAGTTATTTTCCAGGATACTCACGTATCTGGTCATGCTTGTCAAGAAGAAATTAAATTATTATATTCTTTATTACGTCCTAAGTATGCAATTCCTGTTCATGGAGAGTATCGCCATCGTATGGCACAAGCGGATATTGCAAGAAATTTAGGAATACCAAAGGAAAATATTTTTATGATTAATTCAGGAGATGTTCTTGAATTAGGAGAAGAGAGTGCAGGAGTTGTTGATAAAGTACAGCATGGTGGTATCTTAGTTGATGGATTAGGTGTTGGTGATGTAGGAAATATTGTTTTAAGAGATCGCCAAAATTTATCACAAGATGGAATTATTATTGTTGTATTAACATTAGAAAAGCATAGCAATCAATTACTTGCAGGTCCAGATATTGTATCAAGAGGATTTGTATATGTAAGAGAATCAGAAAACTTAATGGATGAAGCAAATTGTATTGTTCAAGATGCAGTGTTGGAGTGTCTTGATAAAGGAATTGGTGATTGGAGTAAAATCAAAAATGTTATCCGTGATAGTTTAGGAGATTTCTTATGGAAGAAAATGAAGAGAAGCCCAATGATACTTCCAATTATTATGGAGGTTGATTTGTAATTTGTTTTATTCCATAGAATGGAGTGCAAATGAAAACAACAAATAGTACAGAAAAAAGGTTAAAAAAGGTTAAAACTACAAAGACCAATGAAATAGTATCTCGCTTTATAAAATATATTTTTTTAATCGCTGTTATAATTTTTGTTATTAATGGAGTTTATAAAGGATATAAACTAGGATATGCCATTTTTTCTAACCAACCTATAAATGTCAACTCAAAACGTGTTATAACACTTTATGTAGATGAAAATGACACAGCAAAAACAGTGGGAAAAGAATTAGAAGAAGAAAATATTATTAAAAATGCAACTGTATTTTGGATACAATCAATTATATTTGAATGCGATATTATTCCTGGTACTTATGAAGTAGGAGAGGCTATGACTCAAAGAGAAATACTAGAGTTATTAAGCACGCAGAAACAATAAGTAATAGTATAAGAAAAAGTTAGATAAAGGAGTTTAAACATAGTATGGGAGAAAGTATGATAGTACATGAGCGAATTACAGATTATATTAATTCGTTGGAAGTATCAGATAGTCCAATATGTGAACAGATTAGGAAAGAAGCATTGTCTGACTTTGTACCTATTATTCGATTAGAAACAGCCAGCCTTTTAAAATTTTTTGTAACACTTATAAGACCTATGAAAATTTTAGAAGTAGGAACTGCTGTTGGATATTCTGCTATTTTAATGAGTGAATGTTTACAAGAAGGTGCAACTATTACTACTATTGAAAAATATGAGCCTAGAATACCAATTGCAAAGGAAAATTTCAAAAGAGCGGGAAAAGAACATGTTATTACGTTATTAGAAGGAGATGCACTTGAAATATTAAAAGGGTTAGATGACACCTATGATATGATATTTATGGATGCAGCTAAGGCCCAATATATTTATTATTTACCAGAGGTAATGCGATTACTAAAGGTAGGTGGGCTTTTAATTTCTGATAATATTTTACAAGATGGAGATGTAATGCAATCAAGATATGCAGTTACACGAAGAAATAGAACAATTCATAGTCGAATGCGAGAGTATTTATATACATTAAAACATAAAGAAGAATTGCAAACAGCCATTATTCCAATTGGAGATGGTGTGGCAGTTAGTACAAAGAAAGGAACATTATGAGACATCCAGAATTATTAATTCCAGCAAGTAGTTTGGAAGTATTAAAAATAGCAGTTAAATTTGGAGCAGATGCAGTCTATATAGGTGGAGAAGCATTTGGACTTAGAGCCAATGCAAAAAACTTTTCTTTAGAAGAAATGAAGCAAGGGATTGAATTTGCTCATAAATATGGTGTTAAAGTATATGTTACTGCAAATATTTTAGCACATAATACAGATTTAGACGGAGTAAAGGCTTATTTTGAAGAATTAAAAGAAGTAAATCCAGATGCATTAATTATTTCAGATCCAGGTATTTTTATGATTGCCAAGGAAGTATTACCAGAAATGGAGCTTCATATTAGTACACAAGCAAATAATACTAACTATGGAACTTATTTATTCTGGTATGCACAAGGTGCAAAAAGAGTAGTTTCAGCAAGAGAATTATCACTTGCTGAAATTAAAGAAATAAGAAAAAATATTCCAGATGACTTAGAAATAGAAAGCTTTA
Organism: uncultured Lachnospiraceae bacterium; assembly: GCA_944380055.1. Classification (GTDB taxonomy): domain Bacteria; phylum Bacillota; class Clostridia; order Lachnospirales; family Lachnospiraceae; genus Fimimorpha. The sequence goes on along the minus strand of CALWGN010000060.1, from coordinate 10,221 downwards.
TTCATGGAGCTATGTGTATGTCTTACTCAGGTAGATGCTTACTTAGTAACTACTTTACAGGAAGAGATGCTAATAGAGGTGCTTGTACGCATCCATGCCGTTGGAAATATTCATTAGTAGAAGAAACAAGACCAGGAGAATATATGCCAGTTTATGAAAATGAACGAGGTACTTATATTTTTAATTCTAAAGATTTATGTATGATTGAATATATTCCAGAAGTAATTGATGCAGGGATTGACAGCTTAAAAATAGAAGGAAGAATGAAAACAGCTCTTTATGTAGCAACAGTTGCAAGAACTTATAGAAAGGCAATTGATGATTTTAAAAAGGATCCAGAGCTTTATCGTGCGAATATGGAATGGTATAAAGAAGAAATTGGAAAATGCACATATAGAGAGTTCACAACTGGTTTCTATTTTGGAAAAACAGATGAAACAACACAAATTTATGATAATAACACATATGTAAAAAATTACACATACTTAGGTATCGTTGGAAAGCAAGATGAACAAGGAAGATATTCTATTGAACAAAGAAATAAGTTTTCCGTTGGAGAAATAATTGAAGTTATGAAACCAAATGGAGAAAATATTGAAGTAGAAGTAAAAGGAATTTTTGACGAAGATAAAAATCCAATGGAAAGTGCTCCACATCCAAAGCAAAAATTATGGATAGATTTAGGAATGCCATTAGATGAATATGATATCTTAAGAAAAAAGGAATGTAAATAGTATTCTATACAAGGAGGATGAAAAATGCTTGGCAAGCTGACAAAGGCAGAGAGAAGTTGGATACTTTATGATATTGCAAATTCTGCATTTATATTACTAGCAACAGCAATTCTACCTATTTACTTTAAAAATTTAGTAACGGAAGGTGGAATGAGTGCAGAAACAGCAACTGGATATTGGGGAACAATTACATCTATAGCTGTTATTATACTTGCTATTTTATCGCCAATACTAGGAACAATCGCTGATTATAAAGGAATGAAAAAGAAACTTTTTACAGGATTTTTAGTATTAGGGCTTGGTGGATTATTTTCACTATCCATTGTAACTAGTTGGATTAGTTTTTTATGTCTTTATGTTGTAACAAGAATTGGTTACACAGCTTGCAACATTTTTTATGACGCTATGCTAACAGACGTAGCTAACAAGGATAGACTTGATATTGTATCTACATTAGGATATGCTTGGGGATACGTTGGAAGCTGTATTCCATTTATTATTGGAATTATTTTAATATTTGTAGATCCATTTCATCTTGGAACTATAGTAGAAACTAGAATTTCATTTATTATTACAGCAATTTGGTGGTTAGGTTTAACGATTCCATTACTTAAAAATGTAAAGCAAAATTATTATGTAGAAGTAGAAGGGGAAATGCTTCGTCATACATTTTCTCGTTTAGGAAAAACATTTACAAAAATAAAAAAAGATAAGCAGTTACTATTTTTTATGCTAGGATATTTTTGCTATATTGATGGTGTATATACAATTATTTCAATGGCAACAAGCTATGGAGCGGCAGTTGGTATTGACGATACTCAATTAGTCATTGCTTTATTAGTAACTCAGTTTGTAGCATTTCCATTTGCAGTGTTAAGTGGAAAATATGCAAGAAAGTTAGGACCATTAACACTTATTAAATGGTTTATTATTGGATACATAGGTGTTTGTCTATTTGGATTTCAGCTTGATAAGGCATGGGAATTTTGGGTGCTTGCTATTTTTGTAGGAATGTTCCAAGGAGGAATTCAAGCATTATCTCGTTCTTATTTTGCCAAGTTAATTCCAAGAGAGGAATCCAATGAATACTTTGGATTTTTTGATATATTTGGTAAGTTTGCTGATTTTATGGGGCCAATGATTGTAGCTATTTTTTCTTTCTTTGGATACCCACAAGCAGGAGTTTTAGCACTTGCTATTCTTTTTGTTATAGGCTATACATTAGTTGTAAAATCAGAAAAGTATAAAAATAATTAGTAGAGGTGAATTATGGGGTTTGTATTATTCATTTGTTCCATTTTTTGTATTGTATATTGGGCAGTTATTTTCTTTTATATGGGAGTACAAACTACATTCACCATTTGTTTGCTGGGCATCGGAATTATCTTTGGATGCCTGGCATTTTGGTATATCCGTGAGAAAAAAAGAGATTTTCCACGATTTCCTTTATGGATTCGAGTGTCATGTACTACTACATTTTTAACAGGTCTTATTGTATTTTTTCTTCTTCAGCTATTTATATTAAATGGATGTTTCCAAACACCACAAAAAAATTTAGATTATATTATTGTATTAGGAGCAGAGGTGAAAGATGGAAAACCTTCTCCTATGTTAAAAGAAAGGTTAAATAAAGCAATTAGCTATTTGAGGGAGAATGAAAATACAAAAGTAATTGTTTCGGGTGGTAAAATAGGTGAGGAAGAAAGAGCACAAGCAGAAACAATGGCATTATATTTAGAGGAGCATGGAATAGCAACGATGCGAATTATAAAAGAAAGAAATTCTAAAAATACAGCAGAAAATATAACCTTTAGTGCAAGACTTATGGAAGATAATGTTACAGTAGGGATTGTTACAAGTGATTTTCACATATTTCGAGGAGTGGAAATTGCTAAGAAAACATTTTCAGGTCATGTAAGTGGAATTTCTGCCAGTTCTAATTGGGTATTACGCTTTTCTAATATGATGAGAGAAAGCTTTGCAATTATAAAAGATAGATTTATGGGAAATTTATAGAAAAGGACATAAAAAATATGACAATAGAACAATTGGATTTATATAAAATAATAGAAAAAAGAGAGCTTCCTGATATTCAAGGGGTTGGATATTTGCTAAAGCATAAAAAATCAGGCTCAAAACTATTTTTAATTGAAACAAAAGATGAAAATAAAGTATTTAATATTTCGTTTCGCACTCCACCAGAAAATAGCACAGGTTGTCAACATATTTTAGAGCATACTGTATTATGTGGTTCTAAAAAATACCCAGTAAAAGATCCTTTTGTAGAGTTAGTAAAAGGTTCTATGAATACGTTTTTAAATGCTATTACATATCCAGATAAAACAACATATCCAGTTGCTAGTTGTAACGATCAGGATTTTCAAAATTTAATGGCAGTTTATATGGATGCAGTATTTTATCCAAATATATATGAAAATGAAAAAATATTTTTACAAGAGGGTTGGCATTATGAGTTAGAAAGTATGGATAGCCCTTTAATTTACAATGGTGTTGTTTACAATGAAATGAAAGGTGCTTACTCTGATGCAGATGCAATTATAGATAGAAAAGTAAAGCAGGTGTTATATCCAAATACTTGTTATCAATATGACTCAGGTGGAGTTCCAGAAGAAATTGTAAATCTTACTTATGAAGAGTTTTTAGGCTACCATAAAAAAATGTATCATCCATCCAATTCCTATATTTATTTATATGGAAATATGAATATGGTAGAAAAGTTGCAATGGTTAGATGAACACTATTTAACTCATTTTGATGAAGTAGAAATTGATTCTCAAATTAAAAATCAGCCATATATAGATAGAATGGTGGAAGAAGAGCAATTATTTGATGTAACAGAAGATTCAGGAGAAGAGGCTCGCTTTACATGGGCAAAACTAATTTCTAGTAGTGTTGATATAGAAACAATGTTTGCATTTCAAATTTTAGATTATATTTTATTAAATGCACCAGGAGCACCATTAAAGCAGGCATTATTAGATGCTAATATTGGAAAAGATATTTATGGAGGCTTTGATACAGAATTTAAGCAACCAATGTTTACATTAAATGTAAAAGGCGTGGAAGAAAATAAAAGGCACCAATTTGGAAGTATTATTGAACAGACATTACATGCTATTATAAAAAATGGAATTAAGAAAAAATCTTTAGAGGCAGGAATTAATATATGTGAATTTAAGGCACGCGAAGCTGATTTTGGAAGATTTCCAAAAGGCTTAATGTATGGGTTACAATGTATGGAAGTATGGATGAATGACAGTAACCCATTTGAGCCATTAGAAATTACAAAAGTTTTTGCAGGATTAAAAGAAAAAATTGGTACAGACTATTTTGAACAATTAGTAAAGAAATATTTGATTGATAACAATCATGGAGTGATTGTATATGGTATTCCTACAAAAGGATTACAAGAAGAGGCGGATAAAAAGTTAGAAGAAACATTACAATGTATAAAGGATAGTTTATCAAAAGAGCAATTAGAACAGTTAATTGTAAAAACGAAAGAACTAAAAGAGTATCAAGAGGAACCATCTACAAAAGAACAATTAGAAACAATACCAATGATTACATTATCTGATATAAAAAAAGAAGTAGAAATGGTAGATGTAAATGTTGAAACAGTTCATGGTATTGAAATGATTCATGAAAATATTTTTACTTCTAAAATCATTTATGGAACATATTTATTCAAATGCAATTGCTTAGACATTGAAGATTTTGTTTATTTAAGTATTTTAAAGAAAAGTCTTGGAAAGTTAGATACACAAAAATATTCCTACAATGAATTAACAGATGAAGTAAATATGCATACAGGTGGAATTGACTTTTTAATAACAAGCTATAAAGATGTAAAGACTACAAAATATCCACAAGTAATGTTTGAAATAAAAGTAAGATGTGGATATGAACAAATAAAAGACGCGGTGTTATTAGTTAAGGAAATATTATTTGAAACAAAGTGGAATAATAAAAAACGTTTAAAAGAAATTATAAAAGAAATTTCTGCTAGTGTAAGTGATGACTTAAATGTACTTGGTCATGTAGCAAGCAGCACTCGTGCAGGCTCTTATATTTCTATGGACTCTTATCTTTCTGATGTTCAAAATGGTGTTTATTTCTATGAAAAAATAAGAGAAATAGAAGCAAATTTTGATGAAATGTCAGATGGACTAATAAAAGGCTTACAGGATGTAAAAGATAAATTATTAGTAAAGGGAAATCTTTTAACAAACTGTACTTGTAAAGAAGATGGATATAAGTTATGGAAAGAACAGCTAGAAGTTATAGAATCAAGTTTAACCAATAAAAAAATAGAGCCAGTTACGTTACAACCAGTGTTAGAAAAGAAAAATGAAGCCTTTAAAATTCCATCACAAGTACAATATGTAGCTAGGTGTGGAAACTTTAAAGATGCAGGCTTTTCTTATACAGGTGCTATGAAAGTATTAAAAATTCTTCTAGATTATGAGTATTTGTGGAAAAATCTTAGAATGAAAGGTGGCGCTTACGGTTGTATGAGTGGATTTTCACGAGATGGAGATTGTTATTTTGTATCTTATCGTGACCCAAATATGAAGGAAACCAATGAAGTATATGAAAAGTTGCCACAATATTTGCAAACAGTAGTCATTGACCGTAGGGATATGGAAAAATACATTATAGGAACTATTAGTGAGCTAGATATCCCATTGACTCCAGCAGGAAAAGGAGATAGAGCGCTTGCTTGTTATTTAAGCAATATAACAAAAGAAGATTTACAAAAAGAAAGAGATGAAATACTGTCTGCAACAGAAGAAAGTATTAGACAGTTAGCTGCTCCAATTCAAGCAGTACTAGAAGATAAATGCTTATGTGTATTTGGAAGCTCTAAAAAGATAGATGAAAATAAAGATATGTTTAAATCAATAAGAACCATATAAAAAATAATAAGGAGAATATATGCAAATATGCAAGATAAAATAAAATCAGGTTTTGTTACATTAATTGGTAGACCAAATGTTGGAAAATCAACACTTATGAATCATTTAATTGGACAAAAAATAGCAATTACATCAAACAAACCACAAACTACTCGTTCTAGAATACAGACAGTCTATACAGACAAAAGAGGTCAAATTGTATTTTTAGATACACCAGGTATTCATAAAGCGAAAAATAAGCTAGGAGAATACATGGTAAATGTGGCAAGCAAAACATTATCAGAAGTAGATATTGTATTGTGGCTTGTAGAACCTACTACTTATGTTGGAGCTATGGAACAAGAAATTGCAGAAAAATTACGTGCAATGAAAAAACCAATCATATTAATTATTAATAAAATTGATACAGTAAAAAAAGCAGAGGTTGTGACTTATATTGATGCATATAAATCTATTTGTGATTTTGCAGAAATCGTTCCAGTATCAGCGCTCAAAGATGTTAATGTAGATTCTGTATTAGAAGTTATTTATAAATATTTGCCATATGGGCCATTATATTATGATGAAGATACAGTAACAGATCAGCCAATGAGAGAAATTGCAGCAGAAATTGTTAGAGAAAAGGCTCTTCGTTTATTAAAAGATGAAATTCCACATGGTATTGCAGTTACTATTGAAAAAATGAGAACAAGAAAAGATGGCATTACAGATGTGGAAGCAACAATTATTTGTGAAAGAGATTCTCACAAAGGAATTGTTATTGGTAAAGGTGGCGCTATGCTTAAAAAAATTGGAACCTTTGCTCGCCAAGATATAGAGGAGTTGATTGAAGGGCAAGTAAACTTAAAAATATGGGTAAAAGTAAGAAAAGAATGGCGTGATAGCGAATTGTTTATGAAGTCATATGGATACGATAAGAAAAACTTATAAAAAGTGTCCCTAAAGATAGGTTGAAGTCTGAAAGAAAGGTGATACTGTGGGAGAAGTTATAACAGTCACTGGCATGGTATTATCTGCAATGCCAGTGGGTGATTATGATAAAAGATTAGTATTATTGACAAAAGAAAGAGGAAAAATTACAGCATTTGCAAAAGGCTCAAGAAGACAAAATAGTCCATTATTAGCACCTAGCAGACCATTCGCTTTTGGAACATTTTCTGTTTATGAGGGAAGAACGGCATATACGTTACATAGTGCTAGCATATCTCAATATTATGAAACACTGACAACAGATATGGAAGCAGTAACCTATGGATTTTACTTTTTAGAATTTGCAGATTATTATGGTAGAGAAAATATTGATGGAGGACAGATCTTAAATTTATTATATGTAACATTAAAGGCAATCCAAAACAATAATATAGCAAATACATTAGTAAAGTTAATTTATGAGCTTCGTTTAATGGTGATTAATGGAGAATATCCACAAGTATTTGAATGTATTCATTGTTCAAAGAAATTAACAAGTGGATATTTTAGCCCAGTAAGAGGTGGAATGTTTTGTGAAGATTGTAAAGGATTTGCAAGAGGTGGAATGTCTACATCAGAGGCAACTACTTATGCAATGCAATATATTGTAGCTGCTCCACTAGAGAAATTATATACATTTACATTAACAAAAGATGTGGAAAAAGAGTTGGCACAAAGAGTATCTAACTATAAAAAATGCTATGTAGATAAGGAATTTCACACATTATCAGTGTTAGAAGCAATAACTACTTGAAAAAATAGAAAAAAAAGGGTAAACTATAACAAGCTTAAAAAATAATAGGTTTTAATGATTGTGATTTCTTATAAGATAGAATAATAGATTGGAGGCAATTATGAGAAAAAGTATTATTTTTGCAATGGTAACGCTTATGGCAGTGTCTGTAATTGGTTGTAAAAAAGATAGCAAATACGATTTAGATGTATCAGGAGTATATATTAAGAATGATCTAAGTCTTGTAGGAACTTTTGTAGAGCCATTTAACAAATCTTATTACAATGCAACAGAACTAAAATTAATGGTTGAAGATGAAATAAAGGCATACAATAAGGAAAAGGTAAATGTGGAGGCAGTTTCTGAAAAAGACGTAAAGGATAGTATAAATCTACCTATAACTTTAGATGATGTAGCAGTTAAAGATAAAAGTGCAAAGGTAGTAATCACCTATGATTCTGGAGAGGACTATATATCTTTTAATGAATCTTATGTAATAGGAGAAAAGCAAGGTACTACACTAAATGTAAGCCTAGTTAGTGATGGTGCAAATTCCTTAGAAGGCGAATTTGTAACAGAAAAAGGCGAATCTGTAACAATCCAAGATATTACAAAAAATGGAGACTACAAATTAATATATGTAGACTTTGGTACAACTATTAAGGTTGAAGGGAAGGTTTGTTATATTTCTACAAATGTAACAGTAGAAGATAAGGATACAGTAACTACTGTAGATGGCGAGGGCTCATTTATTATATTTAATTAAAAATTTGTTAGCCATTTATAAAGCGATATAGAGAAGGCGACCATGGTTTCTTAAAGGAAGTTGCGACTTTAGGAGTGTTTTTTATGGTCGTTTTCCATAATTTTAAGGAGATGATAGATATTATGACAGTGGAAAAGACAATGGAAAAAATCGTAGCATTAGCAAAATCAAGAGGATTTGTATATCCAGGCTCTGAAATCTATGGAGGTCTTGCTAACACATGGGATTACGGTAATCTTGGTGTAGAATTAAAAAATAATGTAAAAAAAGCATGGTGGCAAAAATTCATTATGGAGAGCCCATATAACGTTGGTGTGGATTGTGCTATTTTAATGAACCCACAAACATGGGTAGCTTCAGGACATTTAGGTGGATTTTCTGACCCACTTATGGATTGTAAAGGATGTCATGAACGTTTCCGTGCAGATAAGCTAATTGAAGATTACAATAGCGAACATGGAATAGAAATAGAAGGTAGTGTAGATGCTTGGTCTACAGATGAAATGAAGAAATATATTGATGATAACAATATTTGCTGTCCAACTTGTGGAAAACATGATTTTACAGATATTCGTCAATTTAATCTTATGTTTAAAACTTTCCAAGGTGTAACAGAAGAAGCAAAGAATACAGTATATTTACGTCCAGAAACAGCACAAGGAATTTTTGTAAACTTTAAAAATGTACAACGTACATCAAGAAAGAAGATTCCATTTGGAATTGGACAAATTGGAAAATCATTCCGTAATGAAATTACTCCAGGAAACTTTACATTCCGTACTAGAGAGTTTGAACAAATGGAATTAGAATTTTTCTGTGCACCAGACACTGACTTAGAATGGTTTGATTATTGGAAACAATTTTGTATTAACTGGCTTACAACATTAGGAATTAAGCCAGAAGAAATGCGTGTAAGAGATCATGAAAAGGAAGAATTAAGCTTCTATTCTAAGGCAACAACAGATATTGAATTTTTATTCCCATTTGGATGGGGTGAGTTATGGGGAATCGCAGACAGAACTGACTACGATTTAACACAACACCAAAATGTATCTGGTGAAGATATGGCATATTTTGATGATGAAAAGAAAGAAAAATACATCCCATATGTAATTGAGCCATCTTTAGGAGCTGATCGTGTAACATTAGCATTTTTATGTTCTGCATATGACGAAGAAACTATTGGAGAAGGAGATGTAAGAACAGTTCTTCACTTCCATCCAGCAATTGCGCCAGTAAAGATTGGTGTTCTTCCATTATCTAAAAAGCTAAATGCAGGTGCAGAGGCAATTTATGCAGAATTATCAAAGAAATATAACTGTGAATTTGATGATAGAGGAAACATTGGTAAGAGATATAGACGTCAAGATGAAATTGGTACACCATTCTGTATTACTTACGACTTTGAATCTGAAAATGATGGTTGTGTAACCGTTCGTGACCGTGATACAATGGAACAAGAAAGAGTAAAGATTTCTGATTTAAAGGCATACTTTGAAGAAAAGTTTACATTTTAATATTTTAGAGTTTTAATTATAATAAAAATACTCTCGCTTTTAATAATGAGGCGAGAGTATTTTTGTACATAAATATTTTAAGAACATAAAAAATTTATTGCATTAACGTATTGATATTGTTTTTTATGTTTGATATAATGGACAAAAATTCCAATATAAAATTCAAAGGAAAGAAGGAGAAAAAGCTATGAGTTATGTAGATGAGGTATTAGCAAGAGTAAAAGAAAAATCACCAAGTGAAGTAGAATTTCATCAAGCAGTAAAGGAAGTTTTAGAATCATTAAGAGTTGTAATTGAAGCAAATGAAGAGAAATACAGACGTGACGCTGTGCTAGAAAGATTAGTAGAGCCAGAAAGAATTATTAGCTTTAGAGTACCTTGGGTAGATGATAAGGGGCAAGTACAAGTAAATAGAGGATATCGTGTACAATTTTCTAGCGCTATTGGACCTTACAAGGGAGGGTTACGTTTTCATCCATCTGTAAATCAAAGTATTGTTAAATTCTTAGGATTTGAACAAATTTTCAAAAACTCATTAAGCGGTCTTCCAATTGGAGGAGGA
>CALWGN010000059.1 GCA_944380055.1 uncultured Lachnospiraceae bacterium | reverse complement strand
TATTAGGAAAAGGAGATATGTTGTTCTATCCAGCTGGATATCAAAAGCCAGTACGTGTACAAGGAGCTTTTGTTTCTGACAAAGAAGTTGCCTCAGTAGTAGAATTTTTATCCGAACAAAAAAATGTAATTGGAGCAACATCAAATACAAGTGAAAATTTAACAGCAGCTATGAATTCTAGCACTAGTATTGGCTCTAGTGTAGATAGAGACGAATATTTTAGAAAAGCTGCAGAATTTGTTATAGAAAAAGATAAAGCCTCTATTGGTATGCTACAACGTGTATTTAAAATTGGATTTAACCGAGCAGCTAGAATTATGGACCAATTAGCTGACGCTGGTGTTGTTGGAGAAGAGGAAGGGACAAAACCTCGTAAAGTATTGATGTCAATGGAAGAATTCCAAACATATATAGAAGAACAATTATAGGAGGAATAATGTATGAAGACAGATATTCAAATTGCACAGGAAGCAGAAATGTTACACATTCGTGAGGTAGTATCACCTTTTGGAATTGAAGAAGATGATTTAGAACTTTATGGAAAATATAAGGCAAAGGTAAGCGATGCTTTATGGAATAAGATTAATAATCGCCCAGATGGCAAATTAGTATTAGTAACTGCTATAAATCCAACTCCTGCTGGCGAAGGAAAAACAACCATTAGCGTTGGACTAGGTCAAGCATTAAATCGTGTTGGAAAAAAGGCAATCATTGCTCTTCGTGAACCATCTTTAGGGCCTTGCTTTGGTGTAAAGGGTGGTGCTGCTGGTGGTGGTTATTCCCAAGTGGTTCCAATGGAAGATTTAAACTTACATTTTACAGGGGATTTCCATGCAATTACATCTGCTAACAATTTATTGGCAGCAATGTTAGATAATCATATTCAACAAGGAAATGCATTAAATATTGATACAAGACAAATTACTTGGAAACGTTGTGTGGATATGAATGATCGTGTCCTTAGAAATATTGTTGTAGGATTAGGAGCGAAAGCAGATGGTATTGTTCGTGAAGACCATTTTGTAATCACAGTTGCTTCTGAAATTATGGCGATTTTATGTCTTTGTAATAATATGGACGATTTAAAAGAACGTTTAGGAAACATTATTGTAGCTTATAATTATGAAGGACAACCAGTAACAGCAAAAGATTTACAAGCCGTTGGAGCTATGGCTGCTTTATTAAAAGATGCTATAAAGCCAAATATTATTCAAACGTTAGAACATACCCCAGCAATGGTTCATGGAGGTCCATTTGCAAATATTGCTCATGGATGTAATAGTGTTCGTGCTACAAAAACAGCATTAAAATTAGCTGATATTGTTGTAACAGAAGCTGGATTTGGAGCCGATTTAGGTGCAGAAAAGTTTTTTGACATTAAGTGTAGAAAGTCTGATTTAAAACCAGATGCTGTTGTACTAGTAGCTACAGTTCGTGCATTAAAATATAATGGTGGCGTGCCAAAAACAGAACTTTCCATAGAAAATTTAGAAGCACTAGAAAAAGGAATTTCAAATTTAGAAAAGCATATAGAAAATATTCAAAAATTTGGTGTACCTGTAATAGTAACATTAAATTCTTTTGCTACAGATACAAAAGCTGAATATGAATATATTCGTACATTTTGTGAAGAAAGAGGCTGTGAATTTGCTTTATCTGAAGTTTGGACAAATGGTGGCGAAGGTGGAATAGAGTTAGCTACTAAGGTAATTGAAACATTAGAAACTAAAGAGAGTAACTATCATCCACTTTATCCTTTAGATATGCCATTGAAAGACAAAATTCAAACAATCGCTTCTGAAATTTATGGAGCAGATGGTGTTGTATTTTCACCAAGTGCAAATAAGGCACTAAAACAATTAGAAGAACTTGGATTTGGCAATCTACCTGTTTGTATGGCAAAAAATCAATATTCCTTGTCTGATGACCAAACAAAACTTGGAAGACCAACAGGATTTAAAATTAATGTTCGCGATGTATATGTAAATGCTGGTGCTGGATTTGTTGTTGTACTTACAGGAAATGTAATGACGATGCCAGGCTTACCAAAAACTCCAGCTGCCTTTAACATTGATGTAGATTCTAATGGAAATATTACAGGGTTATTTTAACTATTAAATGTGAAAACAGATAGGAACAAAGAACGCTCTCTCCTAATTCACATATAATAGAGCATAAAAGACAATGACGTATGACTTTGTGAAAGGAGAGGGCTTATGCAATTACACGCATTAATGCAACATATTTCCTACATTCCTATTATAGGAGATGGCTCTATTGAGATTGAACATATTTGTTATGATTCAAGAGATGTGGTAGCAAATAGTCTGTTTGTATGCATTAAAGGTGTCCATGTAGATGGGCATGCATATATTCATGAAGCACTAAAAAAGGGAGCAGTAGCTATTATTATTGATAGACTGATTTCTATTTCTTTAGATATGATAAAGGAAGAATTCAAAAACATATCAATTCTTCTTGTAGAAGATTCACAAAAGGCATTGGCTCATATTTCATGTGCTTTTTTTGACTATCCTGCTACCAAATGTACTATGATAGGTATTACTGGTACAAAAGGAAAAACAACAACTTCTTATATGATAAAATCTATTTTAGAAGAATGTGGTGAAACAGTAGGTATTATTGGAACCAATGGTGCATTTATAAAAAGTAATAAAATAAATTTAAAGCATACAACTCCACCTTCCTATGAAATTCAAAAGTTATTACATCTTATGGTAGCAAAAGGCTGTACCTTTGTTGTTATGGAAGTTTCTTCCATAGGACTTAAAATGAAACGGGTAGAAGGAATTACCTTTGATTATGGGATTTTTACCAATCTTTCTGAAGATCACATAGGTGGAGATGAGCATAAAGATTTTAAAGAATATATGTATTGGAAAAAACAATTATTTGCTCATTGCAATACTAGTATATTTAATAAAGATGATAAAAATTGTTCTAATATGGTAGATACCACTAATGAAAATCCTATTTTTTATAGCCTTTATGAAGAGTCTGATTTTAAGGGAGAGAAAATAGAATTTATTCAAAATTCCAATAAACTAGGGAGCCAGTTTCAAGTATCAAGTCCAAAGTTTATAGCAGAAAATTATATTCCAATTCATTTAAACTTGCCTGGTGAATTTAATATATACAATAGTTTAGCGGCAATTAGTTGTTGTAAAATAATCGGTTGTAGTAATGAAAGTATAAAAAAAGGATTATCTCATGTTTTTGTAAAGGGAAGAATGGAAGTAGTTTACTCCAATGAAACGTTCCATTTAATGATTGACTATGCTCATAACTCTGTAAGCCTTGAAAACTTATTAAAAACTCTTCGTGCGTATAATCCAAAGAGAATTGTATGTATTTTTGGATGTGGTGGAAACCGTTCCAGAACAAGAAGATATTCTATGGGTGAAATTAGTGGACG
>CALWGN010000058.1 GCA_944380055.1 uncultured Lachnospiraceae bacterium | reverse complement strand
ATGAAAATATTGAAAAAATAGAAGAGCATCAAATTACTTGGTTAGCAATAGAAAATAATACAGATACATCATTAAAGGCTTTGTTAGACAAAATATTAAATGATAGAGGAATATACTATTGTACTATTACAGAAAAATATAACACAAAGAAAAAGGAATTAAGAATAAAAGATAATCAAGGCACTATGAGGAAATTGTTATATTTCAAGCCTAAAACAAAATATAAGCCTAATAGTGATTATGGTAGATTTATGAAAAACTTAACAACATTTAGCTTTGATTATCCAAATAGAAATGATGATGCACCAGATAGTGGAGCACTATTTGTAACAGAGATTATACTAGAAAGAGGAAAACCAAGTAAACCAAAACCAATAAATAGGAGAATTTTAGGAATATAGGAGGAATTACAAAGAAATATGAGACAAGGATATAGACCAATAGGGAATATTACAAGTGAAGAATCAATACCACCTAATTGCAAAAGTAGTATTACAGAAGCAAAAAATAATAGAGTAAAAATAGGTTACAAAGAATATGAAATAATAAAACAGCCAGAAATAATAGAAGTAAAAGGCGATTATTATGGAAAAACAGAGACTGACGAAGAAAAGATAACCATTGCTAGTAAATTTTCACAAAAAGTACAAAACCAAACATTCTTGCACGAATTGTTGCATTGCATAGCAAGTAAATATGATTTATCTATAAATCAAGACGAGCATACTATTGAATTACTTGCTACTGGCTTATATGAGGCAATAATAGATAATCCTCATATATTTACAATGAAAGATATATAGAGGTGTCATTAAGGAATATATGTAGTAAATGCAAATATCAGTTTAAATGCATGGAATATAGATATGAAAATATAAGGTTAAAATATATGAAAGAAATAACAAGAACACCCAGTTATGATGGTAAAATAGTCATCTATGTTAAAAAGTGTGAAAAATTTGAAAAAAACACATGGAAGTAATGCAAAAATGCTTGACAAAATGTAGAAAAGTTAGTAAGGTAAATTATAGGAGAACTATTTTAAAAATAGTGGGCAAGAGATACAATTTAATATTATGGAGGGATTAAGTATCTAGACTAATTCATCTCCATTAACCTTTAAGAATGGGTTGTGTAACAATATAGTATATCTATATTTAGTTCACAACCTGTTTTTGTTTTTGGAGGAGATAGAAGGGAATTAAAAGACGAAAGTATTGTAGAAAATGTAGAAGAAGAAATAATGTCAGAGCCTTTAGAAAATCCAGAAGAACAAAAGAAACCTGATATACATTTCTTTGGAAGAAGAAAATTGTTGTCTTCTTATACAAAATCAGAAATAAATGAGAAAACATTAGTAGAAATATTGCCACAAGTATTAAGAGAGCATGAACTTAATGCTAATGAAATAGATTATCTTTATAACTACTATAAAGGTAAGCAACCCATTTTAGATAAAACCAAAATTGTTAGACCAGAAATAAACAACATAACATTAGAAAATCATGCTTTTGAGATAGTAGAGTTCAAGAAATCGTATGTATATGGAGAGCCAATACAGTATGTTCAAAAAGGGGAAAAAGAAGGAGAAAAAATAAATCCAGAAATTTCACTTTTGAATAAATTTATGGAAAGTGAAGATAAATCTAGTTTAGACAAAGAACTATCAGAATGGCAATATATTTGTGGTACAGCTTACAGGTGGGTAGAAGTAGACAGTGAAAACGAGGAAGACGAAGCACCTTTTGAAATGTCAGTACCAGACGCAAGAAGAACCTTTGTTGTATATAATAGTGGAATTAAAGAATATCCTTTATTTTCAGGATATATAAGTTATTTTACTAAGAATATAATGACAGATGAACATATACCACTCGTAGTAAATTATAGAGTAGTAACTATTTACACAGATGAATACAAATATGTATTTTCAGAAGAAGAAAAACCAGATGAATTTAAAATACTACCACAACCTATTCCTATAAGCGATGAAAAAGTAAATGCTTATAAATTAGAAATACGAGGTCAAAGAATTATAGAATACCCATTAAATAATTCAAGATTAGGTTTGATAGAACTTGTAATGTCTGATTTAGAGGCAATAAATAAAATAAAATCAGCGGATTTAGATGGAATAGAACAATTCATACAAAGTTTGTTAGTATTTGTAAATCAAGAAATAGATTTACAAACATTTAAAAAATTAGTTGCAAATGGTGCAATACAAGTATCATCTAGCGACCCAAATAAACCAGCAGACGTAAAATTATTAACAAATCAATTAACACATACAGAAACAAAAGTAGTATCAGATGACAGATATGAAAGCATGTTATCAATAGTAGGTATTCCAAGGCTAAACCATAAGGCTAGTGGAGGAGATACTGGGCAAGCAAGGCTTTTAGGTGAAGGGTGGACAATGGCAGATGAAAGAGCCAAACAAGATGAACTTTCATTTAAAAAGTCAGAAAGAAAAATGCTTAAATTAGTTATTAATATTTGTAAATATAAAACTAAAGATAAAGATGAGAAAATAGAAAATCTCAAATTAAGCGACATAGACATTAAGTTTACAAGAAATAAATCAGATAATTTACTTGTAAAGACACAAGGATTAATGAATATGAAAGATTCACAAGTACCACCAGAAGTGGCATTCGTGACATGTGGACTATTCTCGGACCCTAACGATGTATATCAAAAGGGAAAAAAATATTATGGCGAAGATTTTTGGAAACAAAATAATAGCCAATATAAAAATACCTTAGCCAGTGAGGGTATCACTGACCGCACCAATACGAGCACCCACTCGGAAACAAATGGGGAAGGTGTAGAGAAAGGAAAAGAAGATGGAAGAGGAATTAGTAAAAATATTGTCTAACACAGAATTAGACGATAAAAAAAAAGCAGAAGAAATACAGAAGGCTGTAAATGCCTTATATGTACCAGCTACTACAGTAGCAGAAGAAAGAAAAGCTAATAAAGAAGCATTAGCAAATAAAGATAAGGCTTTTGCGAATTTAACAGCTGAATATGATACATATAAACAAACAAAAATGACAGAAGAAGAAAAGAAACAAGAAAAAATAAAAAAAAAAGATGAGCAATACAACAATGCTTTAATGAGATTGAGCAAATCAACTGCTATGAACGTTTTTGCAAGTGCAGGCTTACAAGAAGACGATTACAAAGAGTTTTTAGAAGATATAGTAAGTATTGATGAAGAAAAAACAAAATCTTTAGCAGAAAAAATATGTACTACTATTACAAAACAAAGAAGTGATGTAGCAAATAAAATGAAAGAGGATATTATAAATGGTACAACACCACCACCAGCAGGAAATGCTGGATATTCACAAAAAACCAAAAAAGAAGAATATCAGTCATTATTAAATGAAGCTATAAAGAAAAATGATATGAATAATATTGTTTACTATCAAAGATTAATAGCAGAAGAAGAACAAAAAAGTAATTAAGGGGAGGAATTTAAAGGGCAGATAATATAGCAATGAGTTTTGCAACACCTAATTATAGTGGAGCATTATTTAACAAAGGAAACGAAAGAACACCATTTTTAAGTATGATAGCTGGGAAAACAGCATATTCAAATTCAGTAGAGTTTGTATTAGGACAAAACTATACATCAGAAGAAGGAGCTATACCAAGTATTTCTGAAAAAGCTTCTTTAACAGCACCAGATGCAACATTCATTACAAGAAGTCAAAATACAAACGTAACACAAATATTTATGGAAAGTATAGGAATATCTTATGCAAAACAATCTAATATGGGAACTTTATCAGGAGCTAATATAGCAGGACAAAGAGCTAATCCTATGAATGAATTAGATTTCCAAACATCTAACAAATTAAAGAAAATAGCAAGAAGTATAGAGAAAACTTGCATTCAAGGTTCATATAATAAAGCTACAACAGATGAAACAGTAAATAAAACAAGAGGTATGGTAGAAGCCATAACAACTAACACAGTTGCAGCTGGAAATAAGCCATTAGATATTTGGATGGTAAATGAAGCTATGGAAAAAGTTTATAACAGCAACGGAGATATTAATAGATTAACTTTATTAATAGACGGAGTAACATTAAACCAAATAAATGCAAGTGCAGTTGATAATGGATTAACAATAGTACCACAAACAAGGAACGAAAATGGTATACAAATTACTAGGTTAATTATGCCTATGGGACAAGTTGATTTAATGTTGGGTCAATTCTTACCAGCAGGAACAGCATTATTAGTAAACTTTGATGTAATCAGACCAATTGAAATGATAGTACCAGGAAAAGGTAACTTCTTTAGAGAATTACTTGCTAAGACAGGTGCTGGAGAAAAATATCAAATCTTTGGACAATTTGGATTAGATTATGCAGATGAGTTATATCATGCTAAAATCACAGGAATAGCAACTACATTTACTAAACCAGAAGGTAGAAAAGTATATGTAATGAATGCAGATGAATTTCCATCAGGTGGAGCGGGAGCATAAGTTGAAATTGGAGGAAAGGAGGACTAGATTATGATAGATGAAGAACAACAACTAAAAGAAATGAGAATAGAAATTTTAGGGAATAGTTCTGATGCTAGCGAAGATGAAACATTTAAGAGAATGTTAAAAAAGGCTAAAACCAGATATCTTAATCTAGTCTATCCATTTGATAGAACGATAACAGAGTTACCAGATGATAGAGCAAGAAACTGGCAAACAGATTGTGCTATTGAATTGTATAATCTAGATGGTGATGAAAACCTAACATCATATTCAGAAAATGGATTAAGTGAAAGTTACGAAAAAGCAGGACTTTCACAAGGCTTATTAAATGAATTACCACCTCCAAAGGCAGGTGCTCCAAAATGAGAAAAAAGTGGAAGAAAAAAGACTTATACATAGCAAGTTTCCTACAAGATGAATATGATGATGAAGGTAATAAAATATCTACATATGCTAAGCCTGAATATGTAGGAAAAGAAAATATACAACCATTAAGTGGTCAAAGTGACGTTGCAGAATATGGTACAAGAGTAACTAAAATGCAAAAAGTACTACTTGACTATGATAAGTATTTAGGAAAGTTCAAAGAAAAAGACTTAGCGTATTTAGATGGAATAACACCAAAAGATGAACAAGTACATGGAGATAATGCAAATTACAGAATAGACAGTGTAAGAAATCAAAACAAAAAAATAGCAATATATTTTGAAAAGTTACCTAATAAGTAGGTGATATAAGGGCAGTACATAAAGAGCAAAGAAGGTTGTCATTAGCTAGTTTAGATGAATGGATAAAAGATTTAAAAAAAAGGCAAAAACAATATCCACAAATAGCTTTAAAAATAGCAGATAGATTAGCTGATGAGATGATGAAAGATATTTATCCAGATACTGAGAAGGTATCGGCAAAATTAGAAGGAAATATAGCTACAGCAGGAATAAAGAATGCACAGCAAAAATGGACCTATCATGAGTACGGAACAGGTATTGTAGGCTTACAGAATCCACATGTTGCAGAAGCGTTATCTAGCATGGGCTGGAAATATGATGTGAATCAACATGGAGAAAAAGGTTGGTTCTATCCGAAGGGAGATGGGACTTACGGCTGGACAAAAGGTTTGCCAGCAAGTAAAAAATTTTGGCAAGCACTAGAAAGAGCAGAAGAAGCTTTTCCAGAAATAGCAAAAGAGGAATTATTGAGAGGGGTAGGAAGATGAAATGCGACCAAATATTTATGAAAATATGTTTCAATATGCTAAACAATACATAAAACAAAAATCTACATATAGTCCAGAAGTATCTAAGAATATTCCTACTGAAAGCAACAGATTTCCATTGGTGATAATTCCAAAATGCAAAATAGTATTAGATGAGGAAACATTGAAATATGGCGAAAGAAAATATGAAGTTATATTTGAAATAGAAATTTATGCAACAGATAAAAGTGTAAACAACAAAAAAGTTTCAAGAACTACAATAATACAAGAACTAGAAAAACTAGTTTATGAAACATTTGAAGAGCATTATGGATTATTGGGCGGAGAACCAAAAACAACTCCAAA
>CALWGN010000057.1 GCA_944380055.1 uncultured Lachnospiraceae bacterium | reverse complement strand
TTGACGAATATCTTCAATATAATCCATCCATTCTAATAATTCTTCCATATAGAAACACTCCTTTTTTTCTATTATAACAGAAAAAAGGAGCGTTGTTCACAATTTATTTACTCATGCGTTTGTCGTGGTTTCCCCCTTATTTTTTATTTTTGAGACGATTTTACTTTTTATGTTGTATTTATACAGTAAATTTATTTTTATATTACCCCTCTTACTAGTTATATAAATGCCTATCCAAATGTACGAATATATGATTTTATATTATGAGTATAAGAATCTACATCTAAACTCTAACGAAACCTATTCTTCATATTGTAAATAGCACTAGATTTGAATACTCCTATTTATTGAAGTACTATTAAATATTAATTGTTTCTACTAATCAAAAAAAAGTAATAAGGAAACTGTTGTAACATATTTCAACAATTCCCTTATTACTTAATTATTTCTTACTCTTCTTTTTTATCTTGTTTTTTATCTTTTTTCTTATAATATACAAGTACTCCTACAATCACTATGACAGATAGGGCAAATACACCTACCCATACTGCTATATTTATATTGTCACCTGTATCAACACCTATTCCTGCTGAAGCAATCGGCTGCCATGTAACTGCAAATGGAGAAAAACCACTTTCTGATACATGAATTTTCAAACCATACTCTGTTTTTTCCACTTCCATTTCTTCTATTTCACAATTTTCTATTGCTTCTCTAAGAGTTTCTCCAAAAAATCCATATTCCCTGTGTAAATCTTTATAGTGAAGTACTGTAAATACATATTGGTCTGCATTTTCATAAGATGTTCCATCTGGATATGGAAAATAGACGTCTACACCTTTTGATGAACTTACCCATGCATTTCCATCATATTCATTAATAAGATCAAGATATTTATACACATATTGGCGATCTGCTATAGATATATTTTCATCCTGTAAATACTTCTCTGTTTTTTCTTCTAGCTGTTGCTGTCTTGAGTCAGATGGTAACAAATCATCATATAGTAAGGATATTTTTCCATTATCATCATTTTCTGTTAATCCAACAATTTCTATTGTTCCATTTGTCTTATATACTGTATCCTCTTCAACTACTCCATATGCTTTATCTCCCTTAATAATTTCATCATAAACTTGTGGTATCTGCTCACTTACAGGTACTGCAATATCTATGCTTCCATCTATTACTGCATCTGGATCGGTTAAATAACGAATGGTAAGTATTCCTGTTTGAAAATTTACTGGATAATAATCTTCATTTACTTTAGCACTTAATCTTCCTTTTTCTTCTATATCTATGGTATAAACTCCTGCTTCTCTATCATCTTCTTTTACAATCTCACTACCATTATCTTCATGATAAAGAAGCTTCTCCTCTAACTCCTGAATAATTACATTCTCTGTTTCTGATACAGAAAAAGGTGTTTCTCCATCAATGAAAAATTCCACATCTTCAATATCAACTCCTTCTGGCAATTCAATGGAATATCTGGCTACAGGGAAGCTGTCATCATTAATGGAATCTCCACCTGTATATGCTGTTAAATCAGTTGCTCTAATAGTAATTGCATTATTATCACTTACATCAAAATCTTCTGTTGTAAATATCCACTGTAAGCTAGTTATAGCATCTGCTAACTCATTTCCAGCTTCTTCTGATACTGTTAATGTAACTGTCAATTCCTTATACCCATCTTCCTCAAAGGTAACTATCTCTCTGTTCTCTTTTAATCCTTCTGGATTTCCTAGAGAACCTTCTGAAATAACTTGTCCATCAAATGAAACCGTAAGAATTACATGTTCAAATACTTCTAGATTTTCCATTGCCTGTAAATAAAAGGTTACAGGAGCCTGAATATTTTCTGCACGAACTCCTATTATCTGGGTTTTTGAATCTCCTGGCATCATATTTTTAAACTCAGGAAATAAGTCATTTCCTACTGTATTTTCAATAGTAAACTGTTTTGTATTTCCATCATAGGAAACAACAGGAGGTTCAGCTGCTGAAATTCTAATAAAAGAGCATGTAAGGAGTAGTATAACAGAAAGAACTTTTGCAATATTCTTTTCCCATTTCATTATACACCACCTCCTGTTGTATTAATTGTTAATTTGCCATCTGAATCTATATGAGTTACTGTTGTCCAAGCTTCTTTTACTGCATCTATTGGATTTGATTGTATGGACTGCACATTAATATCTACTATCCAGTTATCATTTGCCTTACAAGATGTAATCAAATCAGTGGTTTTACCTTCTGCCTTTACTGGAAGTATATAATAATAATAGCCATCAATACCTTTTACCCAGTTAGTATCATTTGTCATATCAAATGATAACCCTGTGTTACTTCCTAAATTTTCAGGATTATAAGGTGACCATAATAAATTGCCATCCACATCCTTTTCCCATATTGTAATGGCTACTCTTACATAAACTGGTATATTCCCACTATTTGTTACCGATACATTTTTCTTTTCTTTTCCATCAAAGTCTTCATTAATCTGTGTAGTTACAGTTCCAACCTCAAACTGATTGACTAATACAGAGTGACTGCTTAAATAAGCAAGAGTAACTCCTGCACCACCACCTACAATGAGCAGGAGAATGGCAATGAAAATAGAAAATTGTTTACCATTGTTTAACATTTTTTTCATTTCCATCCCTCCTATCATTGAACAGTAAATTCATTTTCTTTATTGGAATTTGAATCAAACCACTTATTGTTATTTTTTGTATTGGTACAGATTACAGAAGCACTTCCTTCTGATAAGTTTTCCGTTGATAGATAAATTGTATTCCTATTTAAAGTTCCATCTGGTGACTGATAGTCCTTTACAATATAAGAAGCTTCATAACGCCATGCCCACTGACTTTCTTCTTGTACTGTATATTGCCCTAGTGGTAATTTTAATGTTACCGTTTCTCCTGCTGCCAAACTAATACTCATTGTTTCTTTCGCAACATTATTAGTAATATGGAAAATAAAATGCTCATCGGTACTGGCATTACTTCCTTCTTCCATCTCCTTGGTAATAGTAAAAATTCCGTTAAAATTAAACACTGCCTGACCACTATCATCTGTTTCTTTTGTTTCTATTGGATTTAAAATACTATTGCCACTATCGTCAAGTTCATATTTAGAATAAATAGAAACTGGTATCTTTTCTACTCCATTAGTATCAAACTTTTTATTATTAGGATTATATGTTGTCAATGTTACTTCTGCTGTAAACTGTGGTTCCCAGTATGGTTCTCTAAAATACATATTTACTACTTTTTCATCACTTTGTAAGTTAACCTGTGCTACTATCAACTCATTATTAATAGCTCCTTTGGAATCTTTTCCCTTTACTTCCCAAACCGTTGGGTATAAATCCATATCCTGTGTGATTTCCTTGTTGTAAAAGTCATTCCATGATATCATACTAGCTCCATTGTTCCACTGCCATTGACCAAAATACTGATTATCTGCTAGGCTATTCATTATGTTTATAAAGGCTTCCACATCATATGGAACAGTTACTGTCTCTCCCTGACTATTTGTAGTTTCATATACAAAGCTACGATTCTCACTATCTAATACCTCGGCTGTATATATAACATCTCCTTTTAGATTGTGATAGCGAACTTCATATCCAAGATTGTAGTGTGCCTCATATGAAATTCCAGTAAAAAACTGCTCTTGAGGTATACGAATGATAGCCTCTTCTGAAACGGTTTCACCATTTACTTTCCACTCTGAAAATACATATTTAGTTCCATTTACAGTTACAGTATTTTTTGCCCAAACAGTAACTTCACCAGTATCTGTATCTCTCGTTCTTCCACGTAAGCTATCAACATCAACTCCTGATACACTATCTTGGTTTGATATTACATTTACTGTAATCGGAGCATATACTGGATATAATTCTATTGATTTAGTAACTACATAACTTGGCTGTATTATTGGGATGCTATCTATATTACTGTAATCACTAAGCAAATAGTAATTATGTTCTGTTACATTTGGTTGTTCTGTTGTCCAGCCAACAAAGAAATACCATCCATTGTCAACACCAATTCCATTACTTCCTTCACTAGGAACTGCTTCCTTATATTGTAATCCATCAAAAGTTCCAAGTCGCTGATTGGTATTTCGTGTTACTACCTCTAGACTACTAGCATCATTACCGTCCTTTACATGATATACAACTGTGAGTGGCTCATAATAAGCAATATATTTGTAGGTCTGACCTAAATCCACATCTTTTATAATAAATGTTTTTCCATCCGTTTCTGGAGTTAGTCTTTCTACTGTTCCATCTGGGTGAATACATTCTAAATATTTAAATTCATACAATGCTGAATCTGGTTCATTTGTTACTTTCGTCTCTGTATCTACTACTAATGTAAAATCTGCCAAACCATTTTCATTAATTGTAACTGCCTTTAATGTTTCATCAGACAATGTTTCATCAGAAATTTTAAACTTTGGATCAATAGGAATATTAATTCCAGCACCTTCAATTACACCTGTTTCTTTAATATTGGTTGTTCGTATAATATCTAGCTTGATATAGACAGGATATAAATCCATTGGTTCTACAACTATATCTGTATCTGTTATAATATATGGTGCTGCCTTTGATAGCTTATCTGTTACATAAGTAGAACCAAACGTATCTCCATAAATATAGGATTTTTCTTTGTCTGTAAGGTTATTTCCATAAATCCATCCAAGGAATGTATAACCTTCTTGTGGGGTTGCTTGTGGGGTTGCTTCACTTGTAACTAATTTACGGATACTATCTTGCTTATCCGTAGCCACATCATTTTTAAAAATCTCTTCTAGATTTGTATCTTGTAAAGCATCATAATAAAATTTATATAGATTTTCAGCAAGTGGATCCACTGCTTTCTCTAATAATACTGGTTCTTGATACCTTCTTGTTACTGTTTCATTGCCACTAATATTATGGAAGGTTACATTAGCTACCATACGGGCAATTCCCATAAACCGTCTGTCAGTGCTACCAGATAAAATATTTTTATTTGATAATCTTTCAGTCTCTTCTACACCCTTCACATCTCCATCTTGTCGCTCCCAAGTCCAGAAACCAAATTGATAGCCTGCATTTGGAACAACTGTAGCTGATGCATCATTATTTCCAATATCAATATCAATATCTTTAAATGTTGCAGAATTTGGAAAATCTGTTTCTACAATTACAGATGGATGAACTACACCACTACCACTTCCGGTTACATTAGAATATACTTTCATTGGTTTTTGAATTTCTGTTCCTGCTCCTATCTGTGTTCCATTGTACCCGTCATTACACCAGTAAGTTACTGTTTGATTATATAATACAGGTCCTGCAATGCTTTGAAAACCTTCTTTATAACGATAAGAAATGGTAGTATAATGTCCACCTGGTGGATTATTACTTTCATCATACTTTTGATCATCTCTTAAATCACCCTTAACCCAATATTCCACATCGTAAGTAAATCGTGCTATATAGGTATGTTCTTTTGTTAAGTCTACAGTTTTTAATATATACTGTTCATCCTTACTTACCAAAACTTCATATGTTCCAGCAGCATCGCTTAATATCTCATACCAACCTAAAAAATGATATCCATTATCTTCCCATACAAAATCAGTAACAGGTGTTACCTGTATATATACTTCTCCAGAATCATTTACACCAATAGAAGTTTGTCCAACTCCATCTCTTACATTCTGTGCATCTATAGTATCCAACTCATGACCTTCAAAAATTGTATGTATATTACTAATATAATTTGTAAAAATTGGATAAAGTTTTAGTGGCTTTTCAATACTATCTCCTACCTGATAAAATTCCCCATCTTCTTTAATACTTTCTAATACGTCAGAGATAATTCCAGTATATCCTTTTCCACTATTATCTCTAGTTGTCCAACCATAAAATGTGCAACCGTCTGGAACAGTTACCAGAATATTTGGAAGTGAATCCTGATAATTATAATAGCTATTATTAATAATATTTCCATCTACATCATGATAGATTACATTTGCCTGATAATGAGCTACATATAAATCATTGTCTGTGACAGTTGGAGTATAGGTTTTATCTGTACTTACTGGAGTATTTAAGTTTCCTGTTGTACCTGTAATTGTTTCATAATATTTTTTAATCTGATCAACAGAATCACTTAATTCATTTTGTTTTAAATACCAACCTACAAATTTATAAGCATCTGTATGCCCATCTATCGTAGTTGCTTCTGTTGATATATTTACGTTCTCCTCATATGAGTTTATTCCTTGAATAGCAAAATTGTATGGATCGCTGGTACTAACAGAAGCATTTACTAATGCAGTATTTCCAATAGTTACACTTCCAGCTTCTGGAAAATCAATAGCTACAGATACAGACTTTCCGTGTACTGGCATACCAGTCTCAATATCCATAACCCATTTATTGTAGTGTGTCCCTAATCGACTGTCTGTTTCTCTTGCTACTGTTCCTGTTAAATCATACCCTTTGCTTTTCCAAAAATTCCTATCTGTATATTCAGTATCAGTTGCTGCCTTTGCTTCTTGTGTATCTGCATCATCATTGATGGCACGAATTGTTTTTGTAGTACTACTTGCACTTCGTTTAAAATAAGAGTTATAAACATGGCTTCCATCAATACTTTGTGCTATCCCCGAAATATTTACATCATTTTGAATAATAGGAATGACTAGAACGGCATTGTATTGTCTAGAATGAATATTTCCTGCATAATGACTACGTACAATCTGGCAATTGTCACCATACATTGCAGCTGCTATACCACCTGCGTAGCCTGCATTTCCTGCACCAACAGCTACATAGGTAGCACAGTAAAAATATACATCTGCTGTTGAAAAGGTATCAATCACTTTAGAGCCATCTTTCATTTCTCCAACAATACCACCCACATAAATAGCTTTTCCACCTAATGCACCAACTGCTACGTCATACTCATTTCGTACTTTACTATCTTCTACCATACGACAGTATTCAATGATAGAACTAGAAGCGGAACCAACTAAGCCGCCCATATAGAGACCTTCACCACCAAGAGCACCTACCCCTTGTGTACTATTATTTACTACTTCTGTTCCTCTAACTTCACAATTATAAAGTACACTATTATCCGTTGAACCAGAAATAGCACCACCTGAGAAACCTGTGTTTGTAATTACGGAGACTACATTGTTGGCTGGCTGAATTTTTAGTACGCTATTTGATATTGTAATATTTTCAATAACAGTATTTATGGAATGACCTGTTAAAATACCCCCGCGATATGCACAAGTTACTCTTGCATTATCAATATTTAAATTTTTAATTACTGCTCCATCGGTCCAAGCAAATAATCCATTATCATGGGTTGGAAGTATTGTTTTTTCATTATAAATACCGCTAATTGTATGACCTGCACCATCAAAGGTCCCCTTAAATGGAACATCACTACTACCAATATTAATGTAGTCTTTGTCTCCTGCATTTTCCAATGCAATATCATTTATTAATTTAATGGTATATCCTTCATAACTGTTTGATTTACTATTACTAACAAAAGTTCTTAATTCATCTTCATTACTAATTAATATTTCATTTCCATCTGCTTTTGATGTATCATTAAATCCAACTCCTACACAAATACAAAAAATAAAAGTTAGAAACATAGCTACTACATACTTTCTTGTCTTTTTGTTCATGCTTCTACCTCCTATTCTTCTGGCCATCCAGATGCTTCTATTACATTTGTTCCATTATTTTTACTCTGCACTGCCTGTGCATTAATTTCTAAATGAAAACTTCCACCTGGATAATTATTTGTTATTTGATTTGTGTCAAACATCACTTCTGTTATTAGTTCTTCTGATTGTGTCCCTGGCTCTAATATACCTGTGTAGTAGTACCACCCGTTGTCATATAGCCAGTACTCTTCATTTATATTATAATCTGCTAATTCCTTTGCTGATTCCACAGTGTTTCCATCTTTGTCTGTACCTGTTATATTTAGCTCTACTCGAACAAACATTGGCTGTTGTCCTACATTTTCTACTTTTACAATTCGGCTGACACTTTCTTTTTTCGTAATATCCACAGGTTCTTCTGGTGAAAATGGTATTTCCTCACCAGTTTCATTTAAAACTGTTTCTACTATTTTTAACTTTAAATTTCCAAAAGTAATAATATTTTCTGTTTCTACACTACTAGTGGTGTAAGCTAGGGTTTGAGAGATACCAATTACACATAATAATATGATTAGTGAAATTATTACATTTTTCTTTTTATTACTCATCTCTCACACTCCCTTCATTTATATATTTTATTTATTTCTGAAACTACGCCAGCTTAATATCCGGCGTAGTTTTGTTGATTATGTAAATTATTGTGCTAACTTAGTAGCTTGTTCCTTTGCCCATGTATCAGCATCTGTTTGCAAATCCGTTACATCTCCACTTGTTGCTTGATGGATAAGTGCTGTTACATTAATGGTATATACTTCTTCCACATCACCATTAGTATCAACTTTTGCCAAATCTGAAAGAACTGCATCGTTTCTTACATATACGTTATCAAATGCAGGAGTTGTCCAAGCATCACCTTGTGCAGCTACTAGACGATTATTCGTTTCATCTACTTTGTATCTGAATAATCCACCTGTATAGAAAGTTTGACTTACCTCGTATTCTGGATCCCCTGCTTCTAAAGTTGCTTCTGTATAATAATTTTCTACTGGTTCCCAATTTTCATTTAACTTAAAGTAAACCATATTATTTTTAGTATTATTATTTACCCAAAGATATACATAAGCATCTTCACTACCTTCACCAATACCTACTCTTGGATTTTTGGGAATAGTAGCACCTGGGACAAATTTAGAGTTTTCTTCCCAGTTGGATTCATATAAATGTCCATTCAACTTATAATCAGGAGTCTCTGGGTCAAGTGGATTCTCTGGATCATCTGGATCTATCGTTGGATCACTAAATTGCCCTACTGTAAATACGTTTTCCAAACTATCCTGTGAGTTTAACCACGCCATGGTTCCTCCAACTGCTGCTACAATTAAGCATAGTGCCAATGCTGTAACAATGATTGTTTTTTTGTTGATTTTTCTCATAATAATTCTCCTTTCCTATCCAACAAATTGGTTGTTGTAATCTTATTTCATTTGTTTTTTCTGCCATTGCCATCTAGTAAAAATGAAATTATTAAGATTATTATTGCAATACCCACCAAAATATAAATTCCTGGGGTAGTTGTGCACATTTTATTTATATGACCTAGGTAAGGTATGTGAAAAACTGGTATTCCTATAATAGAGGATGAGGATACTGGTGAAACATCATGTATTATATTCCCATTTGAGTCTTTATTATTAATTCCTTGTGTATAAAACATTTGATTTTCTCTATCAATTTCATACACCTGATGAGTTGCAACCACTTTATCTTCTCCCATATAAAAGGTGATAGCATCTCCTACATTAATATTTTCTGGCTTAACTTCTTTGACATAAATCAGTGATCCAACAGGATATTGGGGCTCCATACTACCACTTGTAACAATGTATGGCGTTAATCCTATCAATCGTACTCCTATAAATGCAATAACAAAAAAGAGTGCAATGATTAATATGAAAGTTAAAATAATGTTCCAGCATTTTCTAATTATCTTAGTTTTCATATTCTACACTCCTTTCTGAACCTTAAGATTTAATACCTAATCTATTAAGTTTCTATTTTATTAAAAAATACTTAATAGATATATCTTTCTCCA
Organism: uncultured Lachnospiraceae bacterium; assembly: GCA_944380055.1. Taxonomy (GTDB): domain Bacteria; phylum Bacillota; class Clostridia; order Lachnospirales; family Lachnospiraceae; genus Fimimorpha. The sequence goes on along the minus strand of CALWGN010000057.1, from coordinate 12,089 downwards.
ACGAAATATAGATTTTATATTTTCATTTATATTTAGTGATCATTTGTTGATTATTATACTTTTTTTTACTTTTCGTATATTATCTGTTTTATATATATAAATATAGCTTTTTTCTGTTTTAATATATTTTTATTTTAAATATATTATTTTTATATAATTATTTTATTTATTATCTATTTATTTTTCAATATATTTTTTTATTTTTTATTTTTTTATCTATTCCATTTTATTTTTCATTTATTTTTTTTATATTTTATTTATTTCTCATTGTATTTTTTGTCTATTTTTATCATTTTTATTTAAAAAATACAAAAATCCCTATAAAACTATTATAATTACTAGCTTTATAAGGATTTGATATTTTATAATAAAATAGTTATTAATGCTATCGCTGATAGAATTTGAACAATGGCAATTCCTAATGCATATAAAGAAGCCTTTGAACCTTGTTTTATTAATTCTCTAAAATTAACTCTCATTCCTATTCCTGCAAGAGCAATCACTTCAAAATTGTTGCTGATAACCTTAAATATCTTAGATAACTCTGTTGGAACTATTTGTAGCGTAAATAAAAAGCACATAATGAAAAATCCAATTACGTACCAAGGTACTTTTATTTTTGATTTTACGTTTGATGTATGATTACTTTTTTTCGAAGATTTCTTCATTGTTCCAAGCCCTAGTACAACAAATACTAAAAATATAATACGAACAATTTTAAATATAGTAGCTAAGTCTTTTACTGATTCATTTACTAAACTACCACTTGCCACTACTTGCCCTACAGATTGAAGAACACCTCCAATAAGAGCTGATGTTTTTACTGTTTCTGAATCAAATAGTAGAGTAGAAATAAATGGGAGCAATAACATTAAAACAGTTCCTGTCACATTTACGATTGTAATAGTAATTCCTTTTTCTTCGTCATTTGCTTCAATTACCGGTGCTGTTGCAGCAATAGCAGAAGAACCACATACTGCATTTCCACTTGCCATTAAAAAACGGAAATTTTCAGAAAATCCAAGTTTCTTTCCTATAAATATAGAAAAGGTAATTGTAATTATCATTTGAATTACAATAAACGCTACACCTGAAACTCCTAATTGTAAAATTGTATTCGCACTTAATGTTCCCCCAAGAAGTACGATGGAATACGATAGTAAATTACTTTCTGAAAATTTTGAACCTTTTGCATATATTTTTTTGTTTCCAAATGTGTTACCTACTAGCATACCTAAGAAAATGGCTATGGAAGCCCCTCCGATACTTGGTACATAATTTCCTATAAATTTTCCTACAAATGCAATTATAATACACATAATAAGACCAGGTAAAATTTCTACTACATTCTTTTTCTTTTTTAACATACCCCCATAAATTTTCTTTGTTTTATTCATTATTTCATCCTTTCTAATTACATATTTTACTCTTTGAGTAAGTCTTTCACTCTAACTTTTAAAAGTAATTTCTTTATAAGATTGGGTTCTAACTTTTCTCTCCATATGTAACCATTCAATAAATTTATGCAATATTCTCAATAAATAGTACTTTATCTATTACTTAACAACATTCTATTAAAGCGAATTTACTTGCATGTAAGAGTATAATAGATGTATTATTATAAGTAAAATATATATATTTTATAATAATCATTATTTTTTTTAATAATATTAATAGGAGAAAAATTATGATCGAAGAACTAAAAACATTTATGGCTGTTGTAGAATATGAAAGCTTTACAAAAGCTGCTGAGGCAATTAATTTATCTCAGCCAAGCGTTAGTCTACATATTAAATATTTAGAAAAATATTTTGATACAATACTCATACAACGTTCTATTAAACAAAAGCATATACATATTACTGATTCTGGTTACTTTCTTTATGAGCGTGCAAAACAAATATTGAAGCTATTGGAAAAAACAAAGGAAGCATTATCGGATTATGAAAGTACTATAAAAGGAAAGATTCGAATTGGAGCTAGTTTTACTATTGGTGAATATTTTTTACCAGCTTTTTTAGGTCAGTTCTCCACTAAATATCCTGATTTAGATTTGGAGGTTGTTATAGAAAATACTCATAATATTTGCGATAAAATTAAAAATTTTCAAGTAGATATTGCATTAGTGGAAGGAAGTGTATCTTCTTCTAATTTATCTGTTACCCCATTTTATAAAGATAATATGGTCATTGCTATCCCTTATAATCATCCTTTAATGCATAAAGATTTTTCTATGAAAGAACTTGCAAACCAAACATGGATTAGCAGAGAAATTGGTTCAGGAACAAGAGAATATCTAAATCATTTTTTATCTATTAATAATATTCATGCAAAAAACATTATGGTATTTGGAAGTAATTATTCCATAAAAGAAGCGGTTAAAAATAATCTAGGCATTACTATGATTTCTTCTCTTGTAACAAAAGCTTCTGAATCTAGCAGAGAAATTTCAATTTTAAAAACAACACAAGAATACAGTCGCAATTTCTCCTATGTTCTGCAACAAGGTGTTATTCCACCAAAAAGTACGTTGGTATTTATAGAAATGTTAAAAAATTATGTAAAAGGATAAAATTTTCCACTCTATGCTAAAATATTTCTAATAAATTATGTAAGATTTTCATTTCTTTTCTTACTTATAGAATGAAATAATCTTTTAAATCCATGAAAGGGGGGATATTATGGATGATCAACAGATTGTTGAATTGTATTGGCAACGTAATCCAGATGCAATTGAACAATCAAGAAAAAAATACGGATCCTATTGTTTTTCTGTAGCAAATAATATATTAGGAAATTGTGAAGATTCAGAGGAATGTGTCAATGACACTTGGCTTCATGCATGGAATGGAATACCACCTCATAAACCAAAGGTTCTGCGTATGTTTTTAGCAAAAATAGCCCGAAATATGGCATTTAATCGCTTTAAACTACGTTCTGCAAAAAAACGTGGTAGTGGTGAAATTACTTCAGTACTAGATGAACTTTCAGAATGTTTAGTTAATGAATCTGATGTTGAAAGTGAACTAATTGCGCAGGAACTAGGAATATGTATTCAGCAGTTTGTCAGAAATTTACCAACTAGAGAAGGAGATATTTTTTCTAGACGATATTTCTTTACAGAACCAATTTCTGATATTGCAAAAGGCTATGGATTAACAGTCAATCACACAATGGTTATTTTAAGCAGAACACGAAACAAATTGAAAAAGCACCTTATAAAGGAGGGATATATCCATGAATAGAAATAATCTTTATGAAAGTATTGGTCACATTGATGATAAGATTCTAGAACGAAGTGAAAAAAATAAAAGGAAAAAACGACATAAAAGATCTCGCTTTGTTATAGCACTGGCAGCAATACTGACCATTGCTATTGTAGCTGGACTTTTCCTCGCTCCTGAAAACAGTCCTATTGTTATGACTACCTATGCCATTCGTGAGGCAAGCTATCCAAACATGGCTCCATATCCTGTGGAAAGCTCTCCTACCTTTCTGGAAGATTACCATGCTTGGTCGGAATCTGTAACAGCTCAAAAACAAGAACTAGGATATGCCGATAACTTAAAGAATTTTTTCACCTCAAGCATCCAGCAGATTTTATCTAGTGAAACTTCATCGAACCGTGCGTATTCTCCACTAAATGTATATTTAGCACTTGGAATGATAGCAGAAATTACTGATAATAATAGCCGACAACAAATTTTAGATTTACTAGAGGCTGATAGTATAGATACTCTTCGCACACAAGCAACTGCTCTATGGAATGCCCATTACAGAAACGATGGTGCTACTACCAGTATTTTAGCCAGCTCACTATGGTTAGATGATCATATATCCTTTGTACCATCTACCTTAGATACACTTGCCGATACCTACTATGCATCCTCCTATCAGGGAACTATGGAATCTACTGAAATGATTGAAGCATTTCAAAACTGGCTTAGTAAACAGACTGGTGGACTTTTAGATGAACAAGTTGAGAATATTACACTAGATAAAAAAACTATTATGGTACTTGCTACATCCATTTATTTTCAAGCAAAATGGGAGTCAGAATTTGAGAAAAGTCAAACTACTTCTGATACTTTTCATAGCCTTTCTGGGGATATTACCTGTGATTTTATGCACAAAAGTACAGATGGAACTTACTACTGGGGAGATCAGTTTAGTGCAGTTGGCAAGAGACTAAACAATGATGGTGGCACTATGTGGTTTATTCTTCCTGATGAGGGAGTTTCCATAGATAATTTGTTATATGATGAACAAACTATGGATTTTATCATGACTAGAAGTGAGCGAAACACCGACGATTGGGAAAACCAAAAACGATTAATTATCAATCTCTCCCTCCCTAAATTTGATATCACTTCACAGATGGATTTAGCAAAAGATTTGCAAGCTCTTGGTATTACAGATGTATTTAACAGCAAGTCTTCCGACTTTTCTCCTTTGACCACTGATATGAAAGGAATTTCTATTTCAAAAGTTCCCCATGATGTTCGTGTTGCCATTGACGAGGAAGGAGTGACTGCCACTGCCTACACAGCAATGCTTTTAATGGGTGCAGCACCACCACCTGATGATAAAGTAGACTTTATCCTAGATCGCCCATTTTTATTTGCTATTACTAGCGATGATGGACTACCTTTATTTGTAGGAGTTGTTCAACACCCTTGATGATAGTGAGATTAAAAAGTATCTTTGGTATTCTCAGCTCTCAAAGTCAGTATTGTTGACTTTGAGAGCTTTTTCCTAATATACAAACTACTAGGTTGATTTCTAATATTGTATTATAACTAGATGTTATTCTCCTATAAGCAATTCTTTAGGAGAATTTTTCTTGATTTTTAAAGATAACAGGCGCACAATTGCAAATGATAATAATATCATCCCAGTTCCTACAACTGTGATAAAAACAATAGGAATGGAAAATATACATTTTACAATACCTATTACTCCTAAAAATATAGCGAGCAAAGGATTAATAATAAAAAAACTTACAATAAGTCCTACAATCATTGAAAATATGACAGTAGTCATAAAACTAATCGCCGTTTGTAAAACAAGTTGCGCCGTAGTAAATCCAAGAGCTTTCATAATCCCGTAATCTCTCTTTTTATTGTTTAACATTGTTCTTACAAGAAGATACAGTACAAATGTAACTACAATCACACTTAACATGAGAATAGCGACTACAATGATTGTCATAAGAGAAACATATACTTCACTTGTAGTATTTAATGTTGTCCAACTATTTACTACATACGGAACAAGATAGAATAATAATTTAAATTCTAGTGATATCAGCTTAACTGGATTCCCCTCAATAAGCACTTGCCTGTCATTAAAATCCACCGTTATCCAACTATCGGAATATTCCGTATGTACACTATGTTCATAACGTTTCAGCACCACTTTTACCTTCGCAAGCTTCTACCTATACGTCTACCATCTTTTTAGAACATATGCGAAAGGCATTTCCTTTTCAGGTTTTACGCATACAAACTGACAATGGATTTGAATTCACAAAACGATTTAGGAGAAGTAAAATTCTCTCATAACTAAAAATCCCAAGCATTTTAAAAACTTGGGATTTTTAGTTATGTTAACTCCTAGTTTTCTTGTATCATTGTTAACACTGCCTCTATACTTGTTTTCTGCTGGTTTTCTCTACTTATTGTAGCAATACCATCTCCTTTTTGTTCACCATAATTTCCAAACTGGCTATGGTTACCACCTTGTATACAAACTTCTGAATAATATTCTGGCATATATTGTTTTCCTTCTTCTAGTTTTTTTCTATTTAATACCTTATCTTCACTTCCATATATGGATACCACTGAAAAATCTTCTCCTTTCAAATCCTTTGTCGGATATGCGGCAAACAATACAAGACCATCTAATATATCCAAATGGGAAGAAGCATAATATGCTGCCATAGCTCCACCTAAGGAATGACCAGATAAATACCAGTGTTCATAATAGTATTGTTCCATAAGACTATCTGCTTTATTAATTCCAAAGAATGCTAGATGAAATGGCATTTCCACTAAAAAACAATCTATACCTTCCTCTGCTAGTTGCATCAGCATAGGAAGGTAAGAAGTATATTCTACTTTGGCTCCTGGATAAAAAATAAGAGCCTTATCTTCACCTTTACTATCTAAAAATAATCCATCTTTGATTGGGATTACATGAACTTTATCATTCCCTGATAAATAAGTTTCTACACTTGTATCTGGTTTATAATAATCATTGACATAAATTGCAAATCCTCCAAAAAGAACCACAATAATTAGGACAATAGATATTATCATTCGCTTTCCATATTTTTTCTTCATACCTACACCACTTTCTATATTGTTTATTCGTTACATACCGATAGCAATAGTATTTCATCTACTCATTCTTCTCTTTTTTCATTTATACTATCTCTATATTTTAATATTATATTGTTATCTTATTTCTTTTCACTTTCTTTATTTTTTGAGTCCATTTTCTATAATATACAAAATGCAATTTTAAAAATACGATTCTTTTTATTTCTTTCATGAAATATCTTACACAATTTTAGAACTATTTTTTATTTTTATAGTTACTTTTTCCTCTTAATTATAGTTCTATATAGAAAAATTGACGCTTCATAGACCTATTAGTTATCCCTGAAACGTCAGTATATTATTTCTTTCAATTTTCCTTATAAATGCTATATCCACATCCACCTTTATCTTTTGCTTGATAAAGTGCTTGATCTGCATTTTTAAATAACTTATCTTTATAACCATCTTTTGAAAATGCAATTCCTGCACTAATAGAAATTTCTGGCAACCCATCTTCTGTCTTTTGCAAATTGCGATTTATTTTATTAATCTTTTCTTCAATAACAACACTTTCCGAATCAGTAATATCCATAATAAAAGCTGCAAACTCATCTCCCCCAATTCGTATTAAATAATCCTCACTACGAAATTGTTCTTTCATTTGATTTGCAATTTTTTGTATTACCTTATCTCCTATATCATGACCATAAGTATCATTAATATGCTTAAATTTATCTCCATCTAATAATAAAAATGCAAAAGGATGGGTACTATCTTTCAATTTTAACTTAATATCTTGAAATGCTCTTCGATTAAGAAGCTTCGTTAAACTATCATGCTCTGCTTCATATCGTGCTTGCTCCATATCTTTATTTGCTCGTAAGATTTTTTCCCTATTTCTTATAACAGACTTAAAATGAACAATTAAAATACCTATAATAATTCCAAAAATTAAAACAACAAAGCAAAATACCTCAACAATATAAGTTCTAAAAAAATCAATTACAGTAAAATTTACTGTCTTTTGTGAATGAATTACTAACGCATTATTAATAAAAGAGTCATCCGTTATCATAATCCCTTTGTTTAATACTGCTAATAGCTCAATATCTCCCTCTCGAACTCCAAAACTAACATTGACAAAATTTTTCAATGTACTTCTTTGAATGTCTTTGCTTAAAGTATTGGTATCTGAAGTTTCAATTTTTGATGTTTCTCGCAATGTAACATCCACTTCATTTTGTAGAACAGCTTCTAAACATTCTGTTGCACTGTTATATTTTACCTGCTTTGCTTCTGGATAATGAAGAAAGGCATATTTTTCTTGAAATGGATCTGCTGAATTAATCGCTATTGTTTCAATCTTCTCTATATTCTTATCGGAATGATACATCGTTAATGTTGTCGTAGTGGCTGGATCTGTCACCATTAACTGATCCAATTCTGCCGAACCAAGATCACCATAAACTGGAAAAATTACATCTACTTCATTATTATGTAATGCTTCAACCATCTCTGGATAAGAAGAAAATGCCTTTGTATTATACTCCATATGATATTCACTTCCAATATGTTCCAACAAATCTTTCACCATTCCATCCATATCGCCAGTAGATTCATTTGCAGTACTATATGGGCTATAATTATCTAAATATCCAACCTTAATATCCGATGTATTCTCTAACCAAATCTTTTCTTCTTCTGTTAACATTCTCATAACAACAGAAGTGCTATTAAAATATTTTGTTCTAAGCTCATCATTATAGAATGGATTTGCTACTTTAATTTTACTCATAGCACTATTTAATTCCACTAGTAAATCATTTCGTTCTTTTGAAACTGCAAAATAATAAGGTTCTTTTCCAATTTGCACAAGTGGGACTAAATTAAGTCCTAATGCAGCATCTGTTCCTAATACAGCATCTAATTTACCAGATTCTATATCTGCTAATCGTGTATTGTAGTCCGTATATTCTATAATATCACAAGTAACATTTTTTTCTTCACACCATTTTTTAAATAATTGTGTTTGATAGCTACCAGCATTAACACCTACCTTTATACCATTAAAGCTATCAGGATTACTTGCATCAATTTTTGTCTGCCCAGCATATCCATATACATAAAAGTATTCATCACCCTCAGGTTCATTGGAATAATTAATAAATTGAGCCCTTTCCTCTGTATATGAAATATTTCCCATTAAATCAATTTCTCCATTTGCTAACTTTTGTAACAATTCTGCAAAGGAGCCATATACATATTCATATTTCCAGCCTGTGTAATATGAAATTTTTTTTAAATACTCATATCCATATCCGTACTTAGGTTCTCCATCTCTACCTTCTTGAAAATCTTCTGCCAATACATATGCAACACGAACAATTTTATCTTCCTTTTCCTCTTCTGCTACAATAGGAAGGCTTTGCCCTAGTATCATCAAAACTACTATTATACATAACCATAATCTAACAGGTAGTATCTTCAAAAAATATGGATTGATTTTACTATTTATCATCTGTATTTCTCCTTTGTTTTCTATCTTTTCCTAATACTATGACATAATATAACATAGCTCTCCTTATACATATGCTTCTCTTAGATGATTGCTATATCAATTTCAAAATGGTTATTATATATGATTGTTATTTTGCGTTATTGTATCATAAGATATTATATTTTTCTATATATAAATTTTAAAAGATTGTTGTTTTTTTTTATAATATATAGATTGTTACAAATACTTTCCTGATTCTTTTTTTGCATTTTACCATTTATTTTTATTAACTAGTTAAATTTTATATGTAAATATGATTTTTCTTTCTTTCTATCAAAAAACTCAACTTACTTTTTTAATTGTCTTTTTCCTACTTTTGAAAGAGATTACAATCTCTTGTTATATTTCATATTATATTTTCTATTCTTAAAATAACTGGAAATAACTTTTCCAATCCCTTCAAAATATATTTATTCCTTTCGCTATCCTTACTTTTTTATCATTTTTGTATGTATTATATATACAAAACAATAAGGCATATGCTAGAATTTCTCCAAACATATGCCCTGTATCTTTTATATTTTTTTATATGAATGCTTTTCTAATGTTCTTTTCCATACTACTTCTTGAGAGTTAACCTTTTTCATAATTCTCTTTTCTCTTATATAATATGATATTCTTTTAATAGTTTTTCAATTACTGTCCCTTCTATAAAATGAAGGATTGGTTTCTTTAGCACACCAATTGGAGCTGGAAGTTTCATTTCTAATGGTGATTTTCCATCCATTAATCTTACTGTACTATCAAGAAGCTCTCTAATATCATACACACTTCCCCAAACTTCAGGCACTCCTCTATCTATACCTAATAAACCGTATACTGCTTCCATTGCTGTACGAACAGAATATTCTGTCGTAAATACAGTATCTCTTGGTGTTTCCGCAAACTGACCAAGAAATGCAAAATTGACACAACCATCTGGAATTACATCTGGTCGATCCCCCTTTGCTCTAGGCATAAAAAATGCAGTAATGTATGGCATCATTGTTGGTACACAAACAGCACTATCTTTCGCTAATTCTGGAATCTTCTCTACTGGTACACCAAGGTGATATAACCATTCTTGTGTAATTTCCATACCAGTACATTCTTTCATCGGCTTTTTCACATAATCACCTTCTACATCTGAGAACAAACCATATACCCAAATGCAAACCTTATCCTTATCTTGTTCTTTAAATTGACCTTGACGATTAATGGTCCAACTCAATAACCAGCTAGAATCTTGACAACTTACAATACCACCAGTTACCACTTTTCCATTCTTTGGGTCACGCTTACATATATTTGTTATATATGGAAGAATTTTATCATCAAGGGTTGTGATCGTTGCAGATTCCCAGTTTGTTTTTCCAATATCGGAGCAGAATTTTTCAGGATTTCCAAATACTTTGTCCTGTTTTGCAATATTTTTCCACAAAGACCAACATCCACTTGTTCTTACCTCAGCATCTCCATTTGGTGCATGATAGTGATCTCCATAAATAGTTCCTTCGGTACAACTTCCATTCGTTACAAATACAAGTTCGTTTTCTGTTAATACAATTTCTTGTTCTACACCATTTACTTTACATTCAATAGCAGATGCGATTTTCTTTCCTTCTTTAAATTCAAATACTACATTTGTCACCTCTGTGTTAAATTGGAAATTAACACCTTGTTCTTCTAAATATTTTTTCATTGGAAGAATTAAAGATTCATATTGATTGTAGCGTGTAAATTTTAATGCACTAAAGTCTGGAAGTCCTGCTATATGATGAATAAATCGTTGAAAATATAGTTTCATTTCAAGAGCACTATGCCAATTTTCAAATGCAAACATAGTTCTCCAATATAACCAAAATGTAGAGTTAAATACTTCTTCATCAAATACATCTTCAATCGTTTTATCATAGAGATCTTCATCCTTGGTCATAAAAAGCTTCATTATCTGCATACATCCTTTTTGACTAAGATTAAACTTTCCATCAGTTTTCGCATCTTCTCCACGATTTTTTGTTGCTCTGCAAAGTGAGTAATTTGGATCATGTTTATTTAAACGATAAAATTCATCTAATACAGAAAGTCCTGGCTTTTCTAACGATGGTATACTACGAAACAAATCCCATAGACATTCAAAATGATCTTCCATTTCACGACCACCACGCATTATATAGCCTCTTGTAGGGTCGTAAATACCATCACAAGCACCACCTGCAATATCCATTGCTTCTAAAATGTGAATATTTTCTCCTGGCATTTGGCCATCTCGAACAAGAAAACAAGCCGCTGCCAATGATGCCAATCCACTTCCTACAATATATGCTTGTTTGGTTTCTACTCCCTCTGGCTTTTCTGGACGAGCAAATGCTTCATAATTTCCTTTACTATAATAAATTCCTTTGCTGTTTTTTTTATTTTTTCCTATTTCTGTATTACGGTAATCATCGATAACCTTTACCTGTTTTGTTTCTTTTTCTGTCTTTTTTGATTTATTTGTCATATATATTGCTGTGCCTGCGCCTGCTGCAATGACTGATGCAATTCCTATACCCAATCCTTTTTTTTCCATAGTAAAACCACCTTTCTAATGCTCTTCTTCCTATACTTGTTTGTTATTTAATATACCCATATCATACAACCTATAAACTTATTTTTCTATTTACAAAAAAAGGGATATGATAAAATTTTTATCATATCTCCTTCTTTATAAAAATATATTGCTTACATTTACTGCTTCATTTGATGTTTGCTTGCTTTACTATGGATTTTATTTTAATATCTTTTCTTCGTACTATTTTCGTATTTTCTCTTTTGCTCTGAAAATTATTTATAGAATTTGGAATATTTCCATAAAGTGTAATTGCCATACATTCTACAATATCATAATAATCTTTTTTCATACCATTTTTGATCCAATCAAGCATGATACCTACAAAGCTGTATTTATAAAATTCTGCTATAAACATTTTTTGCACATCTGAAATGCTTGTTCCTACTGCCTTTTCCTCTACCACATTGCGAATAAGCTCATACGTTAATTGATATAAAAAACTTTCTATTTGTTCTCTACTAATGGTACGATAGGCATTGAATACAAATATTTTGTTTTCATAAACAGCTTCAAAAATTTGAAGCATTCCCTCTTGCCAAGTGTCATATGTTTTCTTCCCTTCAAGTGCACTGGTTGCATCCTCTACACATACCCACTCAATTAAATCATAAATGTC
>CALWGN010000056.1 GCA_944380055.1 uncultured Lachnospiraceae bacterium | reverse complement strand
CAAGAAGATGTAGTTACAAGAAGAACACGTTATGATTTAAATAAGGCAGAGGAAAGAGCTCACATTTTAGAGGGGTTATTATCTGCGCTTGATCATATTGATGAAGTAATTTCTATTATTCGTGGTTCAAATAACGTAGCAATTGCAAAAACAAGCTTAATGGAACGTTTTGGATTATCAGAAGCACAAGCACAAGCAATTGTAGATATGCGTTTACGTGCTCTTACAGGTTTAGAAAGAGAAAAATTAGAAAACGAATATGCAGAGCTTCAGGAAAAAATTGCAGAATTAAAGTCAATTTTAGCTGATGAAAAGAAATTATTAGGAGTAATTCGTGAAGAAATTTTAATCATCAAAGGAAAATACGGCGATGAAAGAAGAACTTCTATTGGATTTAGCGAAGAAGACTTTACAGATGAAGACTTAATTGAACGAGAAAATACTGTGCTTGCAATGACAAAGCTTGGATATATTAAGCGTATGTCTGTTGATAACTTTAAGGCACAAAATCGTGGTGGTAAAGGTATTAAGGGAATGCAAACAATAGATGAAGATTATATTGAAGATTTACTTATGACAACTACCCATCACTATATTATGTTCTTTACAAACCTTGGACGTGTGTATCGTTTAAAAACATATGAAATCCCAGAGTCTGGAAGAACAGCAAGAGGCACTGCCATTGTAAATTTAATTCAGCTATTGCCAGATGAAAAGGTTACAGCAATTATTACAAAAGAACAATTTAATGAAGGGGAATACCTATTTATGGCAACGAAGAAAGGTATGGTAAAGAAAACTTCATTAAATGAATATGCAAACATTCGTAAAACTGGTATTCAAGGAATTGTTCTTCGTGAAGACGATGAATTAATTGAAGTAAAAGCAACAGATAATACAAAAGACATTTTATTAGTAAGTAAATTAGGTCAATGTATTCGATTTAATGAAACTGATGTGCGTTCAACAGGTAGAGCATCTATGGGTGTTCGAGGGATGAATCTTGATGATGAAGATGAAGTAGTTGGAATGCAAATGGATACTCAAGGAGAAAGCCTATTAATCGCTTCTGAATTTGGTTATGGAAAGCGCACTCTTGTAAGTGAGTTTACTCGCCAAAATCGTGGTGGTAAAGGGGTAAGATGCTACCGTATTAACGAAAAGACAGGCAATATTGTTGGTGTTAAGGCAGTAGAAGACAATCAGGAAATTATGATGATTACAACAGAAGGAATTGTTATAAGAATTAAAGTTTCTGATATTTCTCTATTAGGAAGAAATACTTCAGGAGTAAAATTAATGAACATTGATGCAGAAAGTCAAGTTCGCGTTGCTAGTATCGCAAAGGTTCGTGAAAGTGAAAATAACGAAACGGAAGCAGAAGAGTCTATAGAAGAGAACTTCATAGAAGTGAGTGAAGATAGTGTACAGGCAGCAGAGGTAACAAGTGCAGATTCTGTAGAAAAGGACAATGAAGTACAATCTGAGCAAATAAATACGTTATTACAGCGAGCAGAGGAAGATAGTAGCGAAGAATAAATTTAAATTAGTGTGTGTAAACGTGTAAACATGATTAAATAATAGATGTAAAGAGGTGGAATCAGTTGTTGATTTCATCTTTTTATTTCCTCGTAGGCATTAGTTTAAAGAAGTTAAGTAAGTAAAAATTTAGGAAGTGTTTAAAATGAAATATATATATGCACCAGGCTGTGCTCTTATGATGTATAAAAAGGGGTTAGCAGAAAAACTAAAAAAATTGATAGAACAACAATATGGCCCTATGGAGACTCTTTTGACTTGTTGTTTTAGAGAGCCAAAGATAGAGCCTAATACTTGTGTTATCACACCATGCGTTACTTGCCATGATAGGTATAAAAGATTATATGTAGATGATTGTACTACTATTTTTTATTTAAATGTGTTAGCAGAAAGTAAGACGTTTCCATTTCCAGACTATGGTGGAAAAACTATGACTATTCAAGATACTTGTGCTGCACGTACGGATGATATGTATTTAGATACCATTCGTAAAATATTACAACGTATGAATATTACAGTTATAGAGCCAGAACGTACAAGAAGAAAGGGAGTCTGTTGTGGTCAAGTATATTATGGAAAATTGCCAGTAGAAGAAGCAAAAAAACGTATTAAAATGCGTGCAGAAGAAATGCCTTGCGATGATGTAGTCGTTTATTGTGCTACTTGTATTCATAGTATGAGTATGGGTGGAAAAAAGCCCCGTTACATACTTGATTTGTTATTTGAAGAAGAAACAAACGTGGAAAATAATAATGTTGGATTATGGAAAGAAAAATTAGAGAAGTTTAGAAATGAGCATTAAATAAATAAGAGTTAAAGTGATACCAATCTATTTTAATATCATATTTAAGGTTAATGGTGTCAACAGATTGTTAATGGTCAACATATTTGTAATTATAGATTAAAACAAAAAATGGGGCTGTTGCAAAATAGATGAATAATTGAACTGCTTCCCGTCAAGTAGACAATTAAAAAAATAAAAATTTATTTCTGCCACCAGATGAAAAACTGGTGGTAGTTTTTATGCTACCATCATATATTGTTTGTGTTTTTCCATCGGAGTTAAAAC
>CALWGN010000055.1 GCA_944380055.1 uncultured Lachnospiraceae bacterium | reverse complement strand
AACAGTAGTTTCTTTGAACTTAGCAATAACTTCTTCCTTAATTGGTAATGTCTTTTGATAATCTGCATATACTTGTTCTTGCTTATTGTCTGCATAAGAAAGCATTTCTAATGCCTTAGCACCTCTCTTACCTGGACAAACATTAGCACAAGAACCACATCCTGTACAGTCTGCTACAGAAACAGTCATAGAGAAGTAATATCCTGGCATACCAGTCATTGGAATCATTCTCATTCCTTCTGGTGCATTCTTTGCTTCTTCTTCTGTCATAGCTGCTGGACGAATAACAGCATGTGGACAAACATAAGAACAGAAGTTACATTGAATACAGTTATCTTGATTCCATAGTGGAATATCCACAGCAATACCACGTTTTTCGTATGCTGCTGTACCTGATGGTGTACTTCCATCTACATAAGATGTAAAGTCAGATACCTTTAAGTCATTTCCTCTTTGAGAATTTACAGCACTTTGAATGTTATTTACAAAGTCAATAACCTCTGCTTTTCCTTGTGTTGCATTTACATGGAACGCTTCTTCTGTTGCATTCTTCCAACTTTCTGGAATTTGTCTTTCAACCACATCTGTAATACCTCTATCGATAGCCGCATGGTTCATTGCAACAACAGCTTCCCCTTTTCTTCCGTAACTCTTTGTAGCAGCTTCCTTCATAAACTTCACTGCATCTTCTACCGGAATTACATTTGCTAACTTAAAGAAAGCAGCTTGTAAAATTGTATTAATACGGTTACCTAAACCGATTTCCTTACCGATAGAAATACCATCAATTGTATATAACTTAATATTGTGATCTGCAATATACTTCTTAACTTGACCTGGAAGGTTTACATCTAACTCTTCATCAGACCAACCACAGTTTAATAAGAATGTTCCACCATCTTTTAATTCTTGTACCATATCATATTTTCTTACATAAGAAGAGTTATGACAAGCTACAAAATCAGCTCTTGTAATTAGGTATGTAGATTTAATTGGTTCTTTACCAAAACGTAAGTGAGACATTGTAACCCCACCAGACTTTTTAGAGTCATAATCAAAATATGCTTGTGCATACATATCTGTATGATCTCCGATAATCTTAATAGAGTTTTTATTAGCACCTACAGTACCATCAGATCCTAATCCCCAGAACTTACAACAAATTGTTGATTCTGGTGCACTATTAATTTCTTCTGCAATTGGAAGAGAAAGATTTGTTACATCATCTTCAATACCAACTGTAAAACGCTGCTTTTCTGTATTATGATATACTGCTGCAATATGAGAGCTATTTGTATTCTTAGAACCTAAACCATAACGACCTGTAAATACAGGAATATCGTTAAATTCACTTCCCTTAATTGCCGCTAATACATCTAAGTATAATGGTTCACCAATAGATCCTGGTTCTTTTGTTCTATCTAAAACAGTAATTTTCTTAATAGATTTTGGCATTACTGCTAATAAATGTTTTGCACTAAATGGACGATATAAACGAACCTTGATTACACCAACTTTTTCTCCTGCTGCTGTTAAATAATCAATTGTTTCATCAATTGTTTCACATACAGAACCCATAGCAATAATCACATGTTCAGCATCTGGTGCACCATAGTAGTTAAATAACTTATAATCTGTACCAATCTTTGCATTAACCTTATTCATGTATTCTTCTACAAGATCTGGAATTGCATCATAATATGGATTGCTTGCTTCTCTTGCTTGGAAGAAAATATCTGGGTTTTGTGCAGAACCTCTTTGGCATGGATGTTCTGGGTTTAATGCGTTACGACGGAATTCATCAATTGCATCATGATCTACTAAATCATTTAAGTCTTCATAATCCCATACTTCAATTTTTTGAATTTCATGAGATGTTCTAAATCCATCAAAGAAGTTAATAAATGGCATTTTACCTTTAATTGCTGTACAGTGTGCTACTGGTGTTAAGTCCATAACTTCTTGTACAGAGCTTGAACATAACATTGCACATCCTGTTTGACGACATGCATAAACGTCTGAATGATCTCCAAAAATAGATAATGCATGGCTTGCGATTGCACGAGCAGATACATTAAATACCCCTGGTAATAACTCACCAGCAATTTTGTATAAGTTTGGAATCATTAATAATAACCCTTGAGATGCTGTAAATGTTGTTGTTAAAGCACCTGCTGATAGAGAACCGTGTACAGTACCTGCAGCACCTGCTTCTGATTGCATTTCTGCAATACGAACTGTTTCTCCAAAAATATTTTTTTGTCCTTCTGCTGACCACTTATCAGATAATTCGGCCATAACAGATGATGGTGTAATAGGATAAATAGCAGCTACATCTGTGTACGCATATGACACGTGAGCGGCAGCTGTATTTCCGTCCATGGTTTTCATTTTTCTTGCCATAGTTCTAACTACCTCCTGATTTTATTTTATCAATTCCATTGACATTACTTTTTATTGATATCCAATCTTTGGGCACATCTATTCCTATTGATATTCAATAACACACACAATTTCATTGATTTTTTCTTCTAGTTATGTACTTAATACTACTCACTAGGAGTTTTGTCGTAAGTATCCTACAAAGATACTTCATCTTTAAAATACATTCAATTTCATTATACTCCTACTTTGGAAATTTTGCAAATAGTGTATTATAAAAATTTAATAAATACTAAAATAAATACTTATTTTTTGCCTGTTTTTACTAAATAGCTTATATTTTTACTATATAAATTACTTTATGCCCTTTCTCCTTTATAATTTATACAAATTTTTCTTAATAGAAAAGGCGGCTTTAAAATTGATTCAACCATTCACAAATATAAAAAAACTGCTACAAAATAAATATTTTCTATAAGATATTGATATCCTATAAAACTTTTCTATTTTGTAACAGCCATTTATATTTTATTATTCTATTCTTGAGCTAAAAAGTTTTTTCTTTCAATGTAACCAATTACTAGGCCACCTACAATGTTACCTAATGTTACAAAGAAGAAATTATGTAATACAGCACCAATATTTAAACCAAACTTCCATGAGTATGCTGATAAATAGTACATATTTGCTACAATATGGTCATATCCTCCATAAACAAATACTGTAATTAAAATCCATACAAAGAAAATTTGTGCAATAGATCCTGCTTTGTATTTTTTTCCAATTAATACTGCATAAGTAACAAATACAGCACAGAAAAAGCCCATAATAAATAAACTTAAACTTCCATCATTTAACTTTAATTCAGCAACGTGTTGTAACTTCTCAGCAATTTTTCCTTCAAATCTTGAAAAATGTCCTATTGTTGCTACTAAAAATGCTCCAATTCCATTGCCTACCCATGCAATGATGTAATCTACTACACCATATTCTTTTGTAACAATTGACATTGGACATACTCTTGTAAATAAACGTCCATAAAAATTAAACACTAGAAAAATTCCTGTTGAGAAAAACATTGCACCAACAAGAGAGTTTTCAATTACTAAGTATGACATTGCACCAAGGGCAATATATACTCCTGCCATAATACTACTAATAAATTTTTCTTTCATAATATCTCCTTTATCCTCTGTCATTTCTTATTCTTTTAGACCTAATTGTTAATTATAGCAAGAGATTTTAAAAAATCAACTATAAATTTAAAATTTTTATAAAAACATTGGATAGAATATTTTTATTAGAATCGGTACCATTGCTGAACATATAACTCCATTAAATATTGCCATAATTACAACTTCTTCACTTGTACTTTTCATAATAATATAAAGTGTAGTATCTTCACTTGTTGCTGCTGCTGGTGCAATGGCTGTAAACTTGTTAAATCGCTTTGCTATATAAGGAATAATCATAAATGATATAATTTCTCTCATTAAATTACTTAAAAATCCAATTGTCCCAAGAGTTGCTCCTCCAAGATTACTAAGTAAAATTCCAGTTAAACTATACCACCCTAATCCACTAGCAACTGCAATACATTCATTTAATGGAATATCCAATATTAGCACACTACAAGCTCCACCTATAATAGAACCTATAATAATGCCTATGGGGATAATAAATATTTTAAAATGATATTCTTTTATTTTTTGAAATACCATTTTATTCATACCTACACTAATACCTACGCAAAACATAAGCAAGTATAAAATATAATCAGATACACCTGATAAATAATTGGTTATCTGTTCTGGAAATACTAAATTTCCACATATAATGCCTAAGAACAATGCTATTATTGCAAGAACTACCATATTTACATTCCTTTCTAATGTTTTTTATTTTTAAATGCAACAATGGATAATCCATATACTACAATAATAGAACCGATAATTGGTAATACACACAACACAAGGCTTTCCCAGCCCATACCTATTATATCTTTTAAAAAATTTTCTCTGCTTCCTAACGAAACTCCCATAGAAAAAATTAATAGTGTTGTTAGTAGTATTTGTATCCTATCATTCTTTCCTTTCCATTTTTTCGGGAAAATAAAATATCCAATAAGAAATCCAATACTCATTACAATAATAATAGCCATAAAAAGCCCCCTATTTTACTTATTATTTTTAACTAGTTCTAATATACTTGGAAATACTTCTGATTTTGCAGTTGCCATTAATTCATATAGCAAAGACTCTCCTGTCGTAAAAATCGCACCACTTTGTTTCATACGAATATAGGCAACTTTTTCATCTTCTTTATTTCTTGATGCTACACAATCCGTTACGACAATCGGCTGATACCCTGCCTCTAATAAATCTAATACCGTTTGCAGTACACAAATGTGAGCTTCTATCCCACAAACAATTACTTGTCTTCTTTGTTTCTCCGCTAATGCCATTCTTATCTCTCTATTTCCAAATGCTCCAAAGCTTAATTTATCATATTCTAATCCATTTTGATTCAATTGCCTAATCTCTGAAATTGTTTCTCCAAGCCCTTTTGCATATTGAGTTGTTATCGTTACAGGGATTTGAAGTAACTGTAATCCTTTTAATAATTGTACTGTCTTATTTATTAGCTTTTCTTTTTCTGGCATAGCAACTACTAATTTTTCTTGAATATCAATGACTAATGCTTGTACTAAATCTGTCTTTATTCTCATAATTGTTATACTCCATATTATTATTTTTCACATTTATTTTTTATTGTTATTAAGATTTCTTTTAAATATATATCATGTGAATTATAACACTCTTGTTTGTATCTGTAAACCAAATGGCACTAATGATTTATGACCTTTTACAGATATATAAAAGCAGATTCAAAATATATCATATAACTATAAATCATTCCTATGAGAAAAAGTTTTCGTTCTTGATAATATATAAAAACATATTCAAAATATATGTTATAATAAACCCTATATACATTTATTAGAAGCCCTTTACTTCTTTGTCATATCGCGAAATATATAACAATGATTGGGGTATTATAAACTTAGTAATTTTTTATTTTTAAGGAGTTTTTATGAGCGAGATTACAGTAAAACATTTTTATCAAATTCCAACCTATATAGAACAGGACCTCTATTCTTTTTTGTCTACTGCTTTTTTAGAAAATATACCATCACTTATGGAAGAAGCAACCAATGGCATTCATTTTTTACTATATAAAAAAGATATTTTAATTGGGTATTTGTTTGTAGATTTGCTAGACTTAGAAGAAATTTCTTTTGTGGGAGCAATCCATCCAGATTATAGAAATCAGGGATTCTTTAAATATTTGTTATCATTTGGATATAAGTATTTAAAAAAATATGTACCATTAAAAAAATCTTCCTATTTTTCCTCTTTTGTTTCTTATGATAATAAATATGCTATTGATATTTTAAAACATTTAGGAGGGAAAACGGTTTGCTCTGAGTATTTCCTAACTTATAACTGTGAAAAAAAAATGTTTCCCTCTAATATTTCATTAGAAATAACAACAGACTTAGAACAACTATCTATAATACACAGCAGCATTTTTAATCAATATAAAGAAGATTCTTTTGAACAGCTAAGTAACTTTGTAGATGGTAAGTTTTATTATATTTATAATCATTCGATTTTAGTTGGAATGGTACATCTACAACCATTTGGCTCCTATACCTATCTTTCTGCCTTTGGTATTCTTCCTTATTACCAAAACAAAGGATTAGGCAAAGCCTCTTTAGATGCTATTACTTCTACTTTTGGAAATATAAAACTACAAGTGTCTAGCTTAAATAAAAATGCATATTCTTTTTATATGAACTACGGATTTTCTATAAAATCTAGATATGACTACATTACATTTAAAAGGAAAACATTGGAAACAATAAAACAAGTTTCTAATAAATAAAATTTATTTTTATGTTTTTTTTAATCAAATGGATTTTATTTCAATATTTCTTCTTACATTATAAGTTTTTATGAATTTTATTGATATTTTTATATAGTTTGCTTATAATGTAAGAAATAATATTTATACATAATTTATACATATCTATTGCTTTTTATATTACTAATCATTTTACATTATATTCCCAGTCCTATATTTTTGATAAACAAAATTAACTTTTTACTTATGAAGAAGATGTTAAATGCTATATACTGTTTCAATCTTATTTGATTTT
The DNA here is from genome assembly GCA_944380055.1 of uncultured Lachnospiraceae bacterium. Classification (GTDB taxonomy): domain Bacteria; phylum Bacillota; class Clostridia; order Lachnospirales; family Lachnospiraceae; genus Fimimorpha. The sequence continues at coordinate 750 of CALWGN010000055.1, read as the reverse complement.
ATCAAATAAAGCTTGCTAATAATAACCGTTCATTTATATCCGTTAAAGGGGGAGAATTTAATGAAAAATAAGTTTTTTATGGTTCTACTATTTTTTATAATTATTGCATTTTCTTGTAGACTCCTTTTTCTACAGTATCAAAAGAATCAAATCGTCTACCACACCAATCAACACATTTCTTTACTAAAACAAATTGGCAATGAAATTGAAGAGAAACCTATATTAGAAGGAGATGAAGAATATTTAGAGCATATTTTTGTTTTATTATTAGAGGCAGATAATGAATATAACAAGGCTACACTGATTCGTAATGAATATAACCTTTGGGGAGGTTCTTTTACCTCTAGCTATCGACTGATAACAGATGTATTATTCAATCTATTGGATTGTATTGATAATATAGATAATATAGAACAAGAAAAACTCTTATACGTACAAAGCGATTTGAGTAATATAGCACTATATATGGAGAAACATTATCCAGAAGGAATTAAAAAATATAAGGATACCATTTATGGAAATACCCAATGGACAGATTATGAAGAAGAAGTGATGAACTATGGTTTAGGACGATTTAACTTTGACTAATGCACATTGGAAAAGGGGCTGTTGCAAAATAGATGTGAACTGCTTCCCGTCAAGTAGACAATTAAAAAAATAAAAATTTATTTCTGCCACCAGATGAAAAACTGGTGGTAGTTTTTATGCTACCATCATATATTGTTTGTGTTTTTCCATCGGAGTTAAAAC
>CALWGN010000054.1 GCA_944380055.1 uncultured Lachnospiraceae bacterium | reverse complement strand
AGTAGAAAATATTGAACGTGCATTATTTGGAGATGCTATCGGAAGTGTAGCAGGTGCTGTTCTTGGTACATCTACAGTAACATCTTACGTTGAATCAACTGCAGGTGTAGGAGCAGGAGGAAAGACTGGTTTAACAGCATGTACAACAGGTGTGTTATTCCTAGCTTCCATTTTTATTTCTCCAATTATTTTAACATCTGTAACTAATGCAGTTACAGCACCAGCCTTAGTAGTTGTAGGTATTTTAATGGCTCAACAATTAAAAGAAATTAATTGGGACAATTTTATTTATGCAACAGCTGGATTTATAACAATTATTACAATGATTCTTACTTACTCTATTGCTGATGGTATTGCAATTGGTTTTATTGCATATGCAGTTGCAATGATTTCTAGCGGAAAAATCAAAGAAGTTAATAAGACAGTATGGGCTCTTCTTGTAGTTTTTGTTCTTTATTTCATGTTATAAAATATTAAAGACTAAACAATTTAAAATATAAGATATACAAATACTCCTATTTTTATATGAAATTATAAAGATAGGAGTATTTTTATTTTTATGAAAGATAGAAATTATGATATAATGAATGCAAAGCCTAAAAATAAAGTGCAAGAAAGGAGTTCTTATATGGATTTTGAGCATGAATTGATTATCCCTAATGCTGGATTTCCATTTAAATTATTTCAATTTGAAGGAAAAGATGGACGCTATGTTAGAGAAAAGCATTGGCATCGTTCCATAGAGATTTTTGCAGTTTTTGAAGGTAATTTAACCTTTTATATAAATGAAGAAAAAAATAAATTGCAGGCAGGAGAATTTGTATTATTAAATTCCAATGAAATACATTCCATACATTCTCCTAATCCAAATAAAACAATAGTATTGCAAATTCCATTAGAATTATTTGAGAAATATTATACAGAAGGAAATCAATTTTTACTTTTCAGTCATAAAAAAAGAGAGCAAGATATAGAAGTGATGAAATTAGTAGAAGTAATGTATGAAGGAATTTGTAATAGAGAAATAGGATATGAATGGAAAGTACAAAGTAACTTTTTTCAATTAGTATACATACTAGTTACTAAATATCGAAAAGAGGAAATTTCCAAAGAGGCAGTAAAAATATATAAAAAATTAGATAAACTTTCTACTATAACTTCTTATATTCGTAATAATTACAAAGATGACTTGACATTAGAATCAGTTGCAGAAGTATTTAGCTATTCACCAACTTATTTATCAAGAATGTTTCAAAAATATGCAAAGACAAACTATAAAGCATATTTGCAAAGTGTTCGAATAGAATATGCATTTAAGGAGTTTGCTAATACAAATCACACAGTTAGTGATATTGCATTGAAGCATGGATTTCCAAATAGTAAAGCCTTTTCCAAGGAATTCCAAAAGGCATATGGCTTACTTCCAAGTGAATATAGAAAAAGACAAAAAAATGCCATAGATTAGTCAAGTTTTTGGTGGAATTGTTCATATACTCCTTGTTATAATACAAAATAATAATAATTTACTATTATAGTATCATTGAATGATAAAATGATTAGGAGGAGTTTAATATGAACTTTAAGGATAATATTCCAAAAATAAAAATTGGGATTGTAGCAGTAAGCCGTGATTGTTTCCCAGAAAATCTTTCTGTAACAAGAAGAGAAGCCTTAGTAAAGGCCTATGGAGAAAAATATGATATTGAAGACATTTACGAATGTCCTATTTGTATTGTAGAAAGTGAAATACATATGATTCAGGCATTAGAAGATATTAAAAATGCAGGTTGTAATGTATTGTGTGTGTATCTTGGAAATTTTGGACCAGAAATTGCTGAAACATTACTTGCAAAGCATTTTGATGGACCGAAAATGTTTATTGCAGCAGCAGAAGAAACAGGAAATGATTTATGCGGTGGAAGAGGAGATGCTTATTGTGGTATGTTAAATGCTAGCTACAATTTAGCACTTAGAAATATAAAAGCATATATTCCAGAATATCCAGTATGAGATGCTTATGATTGTGCGGATATGATTCATGAATTTGTACCTATTGCAAAAGCTGTAATTGGTTTACAAGGATTAAAAATTATTAGTTTTGGACCACGTCCTTTAAATTTCTTAGCTTGTAATGCACCAATTAAGCAACTTTACAATTTAGGTGTTGAAATCGAAGAAAACTCTGAGCTTGACTTATTTGAAGCATTTAATAAGCATGAAGGTGATGAAAGAATACCTGCCATTGTAAAGGAAATGGAAGAAGAATTAGGAGAAGGTAATAAAAAGCCAGAAATTCTTGCAAAACTTGCTCAATACGAACTAACTTTAAAAGACTGGGTACGTGACCATAAAGGTTATAGAAAGTATGTAGCAATTGCAGGAAAATGTTGGCCAGCATTCCAAACACAATTTGGTTTTGTGCCTTGTTATGTAAATAGTAGATTAACAGCACAAGGAATTCCAGTATCTTGTGAGGTGGATATTTATGGAGCATTAAGCGAATATATTGGTACTGTAGTAAGCGAAGATACAGTTACTCTTCTTGATATTAACAACACAGTCCCAAAGGATATGTATGCAGAAGATATTAAAGAAAAATATGATTATACATTACAAGATACATTTATGGGCTTTCATTGTGGAAATACAGCAAAGAGTAAGTTGTCTTTTTGTGAAATGAAATATCAAATGATTATGGCAAGAGCTCTTCCAGAAGAAGTAACACAAGGAACTCTAGAAGGTGATATTGTACCAGGTGATATTACATTTTATCGTTTGCAAAGTACAGCAGATAACAAACTTCGTGCATATATTGCACAAGGTGAGGTATTACCTGTTGCAACAAGATCTTTTGGATCTATTGGTGTATTTGCAATTCCAGAGATGGGAAGATTTTATCGCCATGTATTA
>CALWGN010000053.1 GCA_944380055.1 uncultured Lachnospiraceae bacterium | reverse complement strand
GTTTTGGTTTAATCGAAAACTTTCTCTAATCAATCTAGTAACTCGATGTCTTACAATACTGTTACCTACTTTTTTACTAACTGAAATACCTATTCTCGTTTTTTCTAGTTGGTTTTCTCCAACGTACATAATTAAGTATTTATTAGCAAATGATCTTTTTTTGTTATATACCACACTAAACTCTTTATTTGTTTTTAACGAATGTATATTTCTCATACATCCTCCTACCTTTTTACAATAAAGAAAGAAAAGGTCACAAAACTGCGACCTATGCTGATAAAACTTTTCTTCCTTTTGCTCTTCTAGCAGCTAATACTTTTCTTCCACTAGCTGTGCTCATTCTTGATCTAAAACCATGAACTTTTGATCTTTGTCTCTTTTTTGGTTGAAATGTCATTTTCATAAACTATACACCTCCTTAAATATTTATTGTCAAAACATACTTAATATTTTCCATTTTGAATTTTAGACATCACGCTAATTATATTGAAAACATTAGGTTTCGTCAAGTGTTAATTTTATTTTTCTCTATTTATTTTGGGACATTTTTACAACTATTGTGAATACTTATTTTTGTTTATTTGGTTGAAAAGAAACTTTTTTATTTTTATTTTAATCATTATACACAAGTTATCGACAGAATTGTGGGTATGTCTATTTGTTTACATAATGTTATCCACATTTTGTTTATAACTTGTGGATAAGTGTAGATAAATTATGTTAATATTTTTAAAGACACAAAATAATTTCTTTTTAAAATCAATGGTTTATGCCTTGTGTATATGTATATAAATTTATATTTATTTTTCCACAGAATAAATATTTTAATACTACTTTTTTTACATTCTGTTAATCATTTTATTTCTTTCAACACTATTTTATTTATACTTATCCACAAATTCACTAAGTGATTCTTCATCCACAAATCATTCTCTATTTATCCACTTCTCACATTTTGTCATTGAAAATTCATTTTTTTTGTTATATTATAAAAGTAACTATATTGTTTACTAGAATGATAATAGGGGTACTCTCCCCTTTTGCTATTATCCACAATTATTTTATTCTAGATTATCTTTATTTGTTGATACATTTTTTAAGAAATACAAGTTTAGGAGATACAGTATGATCGAGGTTTTGCAGGAAAATTGGGAACTAATAAAAGAAAATTTAAAGCAGGAATGTGATTTGACTGTGGTTTCTTTTGATACATGGATTAAGCCCTTAGAGATTTTGTCCGTAGAAGGAGATACCGTAAAAATTACTGTTAAAGAAGAAAATGCTAATATGTTTGTAGATTATTTAACACGTAAGTTTCAAACATTTTTTCAAGTTGTTATTGCTAATACAACTGGCTTTGTTTGTAATGTAGAATTTGTTTCTCCATCCAAACAAGATATGACAAAACAATCAATTCAAAGAAAGGACTCTCTTACACTTGCATCTATGAATGCAAATTTAAATCCTAGATACACATTTGAAACCTTTGTCGTAGGTGCTAACAATAAGTTTGCACATGCTGCCAGCCTTGCTGTTGCAGAATCTCCAGCGGAACGTTATAACCCATTATTTATATATGGAGGTGTTGGACTTGGAAAGACTCACTTAATGCATTCCATTGCCCACTTCATATTAAAAAATAATCCTTCGGCTAGAGTATTATATGTAACAAGTGAAAAATTTACTAATGAGCTAATTGACTCTATTCGTAATAAAAATAATACATCAACATTTGAATTTCGTGAAAAATATCGAAATATTGACGTATTATTAATTGACGATATTCAGTTTATTATAGGAAAAGAAAGTACGCAGGAAGAATTTTTCCATACCTTTAATTTTCTTCATGAAAATAATAAGCAAATTGTTATTTCCTCTGATAAACCACCAAAAGCATTTGAAACATTAGAAGAACGTCTTCGTTCTCGTTTTGAAATGGGACTTCCAGTTGACATTTCAGCACCAGATTATGAAACGCGTATGGCAATTTTACGCAAAAAAGAAGAACTTGAAGGCTATAATATTGATAATGAGATTATTAAATATATTGCCACTAACATTAAATCTAATATTCGAGAATTAGAAGGTGCATTAACCAAAATAACTGCATATTCAAAACTTTATAATGCAGAAATTACCCTAGAAGTAGCAGAGGAAGCTCTAAAAGATTTAATTTCACCTAATGCAACCCGTGAAATTACCGTTGAACTTATTATTGAAGTTGTTTCTGAACATTTTGGCTTTAAGCCATCAGACCTTACTTCACAAAAACGTAACAAAGAAATCGTATATCCAAGACAAATTACAATGTATTTATGTAGAGAAATGACAAGCACTTCTTTACAATTAATTGGAAAAGCCCTTGGAAAGCGAGATCATTCTACTATTTTACATGGTATTGAAAAAATAACAGAAGACTTAAAAACAAACGATACATTAGCTTCTACAATAGAAATACTAAAGAAAAAAATAAATCCAAACTAAAAAGCGGAATAAAAAAACGCTCATAGGTATCATCTATGGTGGCAGAGGCTGTCACCTTTTGATTGTATACCTATTTATTTTTTGATTTGTATTTTCCACAATTTATGTTTAAATGTGTAAATTTTTTTATTTCTAAGTTGTTGATAATGTGTGTATAAGCCGTTGATATATTCCTTAAACTATGTGTAATACTTGTGTACAAAGAAACTTTATAATTTCTCATTAATTTAGCATTTGTGTATAACACACTAGTTATCCTCCGTAAACAAATTAGTTTCTAACATGTTTGTCCTATTTCTTAACCTCTTAAAGTACAAGGGTTTTTAAGCTTTTACACATATCTACAACGCCTATTAATACTACTACGAATTTAACTTTATATATATACATGCAATTTCACGTGAAAGGAGATATTCACAATTATGAAAATTATTTGTCAAAGAGAATTTTTACAAAAAGGTGTTACTACTGTATCAAAAGCAGTTCCTTCAAAAACAACAATGCCTATTTTAGGTTGTATATTATTAAATGCAGAAGACGGCATTATTAAAATGACTGCTAATGATATGGAACTTGGTATTGAAACTATTATAAATGGTACAATTGAACAAGAGGGTAAGATTGCACTTGATGCTAAGATCTTTTCTGAGATTGTTAGAAAACTACCGGATAATGAAGTTATAATAGAAACAGATAATAATTTTGTTACTACTATTATTTGTGAAAAAGCAAAGTTTTCTATTCCAGGACAATCAGGAGATGATTTTGCTTATTTACCTACAATTGAAAGAGAAAAGAAAATTACATTATCTCAATTTACATTAAAAGAAATTATACGTCAGACTATTTTTTCAATTTCTGATAGTGAAAGTAATAAGATGATGTCTGGAGAATTAATTGAAATTAATGAAAATCAATTAAAAATAGTTTCTTTAGATGGACATCGTATTTCCATTCGTAAGGTTGAACTAAAAGATTTTTATGAACCTATAAAAGTTGTAGTTCCAGGAAAAACATTAAATGATGTAAGTAAAATTTTATCTGGGGAAGTTGATAAAGAAGTAACATTATTCTTTACAACAAATCATATTGTATTTGAATTTGATCAAACAGTAGTAGTTTCTCGTTTAATTGAGGGAGAATATTTTAAAATTAATCAAATGTTAAATGGGGATTATGAAACTAGTATAAAAATTAACAAAAAAGAGCTATTAAATTGTATTGATCGTGCTACTTTACTTGTAAAAGAAAGTGATAAAAAGCCTATTATTGTAGGAGTTAGCGACGATCAAATGGAAGTAAAACTAATTTCTTCTATGGGTTCTTTAAAAGAAGAAATTGAAATTGAAAAAACTGGAAAAGATATACTAATTGGTTTTAACCCAAAATTTATTAGTGATGCACTTCGTGTTATTGAAGATGAAATTGTAACAATTTATATGATTAATCCAAAAGCTCCATGTTTTATTAAAGATGAAAAGGAAAGCTATATTTATTTAATTCTTCCAGTAAACTTTACAGTATCAGAATAATTTATGAAGGCGGATGAACACTATCCGCTTTCTTTACCTTATCAGATTTGGGTGTCAAAAGGGCAATTTTTTAAACTTCATTAGCAATTTGACGAAACCTTTATGACACCTTAATCTTTATATTTTTTTTATTTTAAATTTCTAATATATAAAAAATATTATGTTAACTAAAGTAATAACAATATGTAAACCAATTGATAATTATTATGTAAACCATATAAGAGAGGATAATAAAAATGGCAAATATAGTATTAAGAGAAGAGTTTATTAAATTAGGTCAGGCATTAAAGGCTGCTAATTTAGTAGAGTCAGGAGTAGAAGCAAAAATGGTAATTCAAGACGGAGAAGTTATGGTTAATGGAGTTGTAGAAACTCAAAGAGGAAAAAAATTATATGACGGAGATGTTGTATTGTTTGATGGAGAAATTATTTATATTGTAAAACAATAATAAGTGATTAAAATAGCTTCAGAATGTAGGATTGATATGAAAATAACGTCGATACAGTTAAATCATTTTAGAAATTATAATGAGCTTTCTCTAGAGCTTGATGGCGGAATTAATATTTTGTATGGAAATAATGCTCAAGGAAAAACAAATATATTAGAGGCTGTTTATGTATGCGGGACTGGAAAATCTCACAGAAATAGTAAAGACAGAGAAATGATTGGCTTTGATTCTGAGGAAGCTCATATAAAGGCACATATACAAAAAGAATATACATTAGATCGAATTGATATTCATTTAAAGAAAAATAAAAGTAAGGGAATTGCAGTGAATGGAATTCCAATAAAAAAAACAAGTGAATTGTTTGGATTTATGAATGTAGTTGTTTTTTCTCCTGAGGATTTACAACTAATAAAGAATGGTCCGTCAGAAAGAAGAAGATTTATTGATTTAGAGCTATGTCAATTGGATAAACTATATGTACACCACTTAATTAATTACAATAAAGTATTAGCTCAAAGGAATCAATTATTAAAAGAATTGAGTTTTCGTAGTGATTATGAAGATATGCTTGATATTTGGGATTTGCAATTAGTCAATTATGGGTGTAAAATAATAGAGATACGAAATAAGTTTTTACAACAGTTAAACGAAATTGTACAAATAAAACATAATATTATTTCTGGGGGTAAAGAAACATTACAAGTTATATATGAGCCAAATGTGACAGAAGAAAATTTTGCTACTCAACTAGAAAAAAATAGAGAACGAGATAAAAAACAAAGAGTCACATTAGTTGGACCTCATAGAGATGATATTATGTTAACAATTAATAATATTGATATTCGTAAATATGGTTCTCAAGGACAACAAAGAACCGCTGCCTTATCGCTAAAAATGGCTGAAATAGAACTTGTTAAAAAAATTATTAAAGATTCTCCAATTCTTTTACTTGATGATGTATTAAGTGAATTGGATTTTAATAGACAAAATCAGTTATTAAATTGCATTGATGGCATCCAAACAATTATAACGTGTACAGGAGTGGATGATTTTATTCATCATAGATTCCATATGGATAAAATTTTTCATGTAGAAAATGGAACTGTAGTGAAACACAATTAATAATACATGATAGTGTATTTAATTTTTTGAACGATTAAAGGCAAAGACAAAGTGGAAAAGTGACACTTAAAAAGTTAAAACAGGAGGGCACATATGAGCAACGATTATGGTGCAAGTCAGATTCAAATATTAGAAGGATTAGAGGCTGTTAGAAAACGCCCAGGGATGTACATTGGTAGCACTTCACTAAAAGGGTTACATCACCTTGTATATGAAATCGTAGACAATGCAGTTGATGAAGCATTGGCAGGATACTGTGATACCATTGAAGTACAAATTAATGAAGATAATTCTATTACTGTTATAGATAATGGTCGCGGAATTCCAACTGGAATTCATCCAAAAGCTGGAATTCCAGCGGTAGAGGTTGTATTTACAATTTTACATGCAGGTGGAAAATTTGGTGGCGGAGGCTATAAAGTTTCTGGAGGACTTCATGGGGTAGGGGCATCTGTTGTTAATGCACTATCTGAATGGCTTGAAGTTACTATTTACCAAAATGGAAAGGTTCACAACCAAAGATATGAAAGAGGAAAAGTATGCTATCCTTTAAAGGTTGTTGGAGAATGCGATGCTAATAAACATGGAACAGTAGTAACCTTTTTACCAGACAAAGAAATTTTTGAAGAAACCGTTTATGATTTTAATATATTAAAAACTCGTCTTCGTGAAATGGCATTTTTAACAAAAAATTTAAAAATTGTTTTAAAGGATGATAGAGAAGAGAAACAAGAGAGAACATTCCACTACGAAGGTGGTATTCGTGAATTTGTTGAATATTTGAACAAATCAAAAGAAGCATTATATCCAAATGTTATTTATTGCGAAGGAACAAAGGATAATGTTTACGTAGAAGTAGCATTACAGCATAATGATTCTTACAATGAAAATAGTTATAGCTTTGTAAATAACATTAATACACCAGAAGGTGGAACACATTTATCTGGTTTTAAAAATGCATTAACAAAAACATTTAACGAATATGCAAGAGCTAATAAGTTATTAAAAGATAATGAGCCAAATTTAGTAGGGGAAGATATTCGTGAAGGTCTTACTGCCATTGTCAGCGTAAAAATTGAAGAACCTCAATTTGAAGGACAAACAAAACAAAAGCTAGGAAATAGTGAAGCAAGAGGAGCAGTAGACTCTATTGTTAGTGAACAATTAACTTATTTTCTAGAACAAAATCCATCGATTGCAAAGGTTATTTGTGAAAAATCTATTTTGGCACAAAGAGCTCGTGCAGCAGCAAGAAAAGCAAGAGATTTAACTAGAAGAAAATCAGCACTTGATGGAATGGCTCTTCCTGGAAAGTTAGCAGATTGTTCTGATAAGAACCCTGAAAATTGTGAAATCTACATCGTAGAAGGGGATTCTGCGGGTGGTTCTGCAAAGACTGCAAGAAGCAGAAATACTCAGGCGATTCTACCACTTCGTGGTAAAATTTTAAATGTAGAAAAAGCACGCCTTGATAAGATTTATGCAAATGCTGAAATTAAAGCAATGATTACAGCATTTGGTACAGGTATTCACGATGACTTTGATATTTCAAAATTACGTTATCATAAAAATATTATTATGACTGAAGCTGATGTAGATGGTGCTCATATTAGTACATTATTGTTAACGTTCTTATATCGTTTTATGCCAGAATTAATTAAGCAAGGCTATGTATATTTGGCACAGCCACCACTATATAAAATTGAAAAAAATAGAAAAGTATGGTATGCATATAGCGATGAAGAATTAAATAAAATCTTAACAGAAATTGGTCGTGATGGTAACAATAAAATTCAACGATACAAAGGTCTTGGAGAAATGGATGCAGAGCAGTTATGGGAAACAACTATGGACCCAGAGCGTCGTGTCTTGTTAAAAGTTACTATTGATGAAGATGCGTCTACTGAGCTAGATTTAGCATTTACTACACTTATGGGTGATAAAGTAGAACCAAGACGTGAATTTATTGAAGCAAATGCAAAATATGTTCGCAATTTGGATATTTAATGATATCAAGGTTTGATTTAAAAGATACGTTTTTAACTTAGATAGAAAGAATGTTTGAATGTTGTAAAAGAATGATTTTTAGAGGATAACTTTTACAGCCTAACGATAAAGAAATTTAGTATATAAATATATAAATATATAAATATATAAATATATAATAAAAAATAATTGTTATGGAAAAATAAATTTTTATTTGTTTGATGAAATAGATTAGCAAAAAATTAGCAAAAATTAGCTAATTAGAAAATTGGAGGAAAAAAGCATGGATGAGAAAGTATTTGATAAAATACATGAAGTGGACTTGAAAAAAACCATGGAAACCTCTTACATTGACTATGCAATGAGTGTTATTGCTTCTCGTGCATTACCAGATGTAAGAGATGGTTTAAAGCCAGTACAACGTCGTGTATTATATTCCATGATTGAATTAAACAATGGACCAGATAAGCCTCATAGAAAGTGTGCCCGTATCGTTGGGGATACAATGGGTAAATATCACCCTCATGGAGACAGCTCTATTTATGGTGCATTAGTAAATTTAGCACAGGATTGGTCTACAAGATATCCATTAGTTGATGGACATGGAAACTTTGGTTCTGTTGACGGGGATGGTGCTGCTGCCATGCGTTATACAGAAGCGCGTTTAAGTAAAATTTCTATGGAAATGTTAGCTGATATTAATAAAGATACTGTAGACTTTGCTCCAAACTTTGATGAAACAGAAAAAGAACCAGTAGTACTACCATCTCGTTTTCCAAACCTTTTAGTCAATGGTACAACTGGGATTGCAGTAGGTATGGCAACAAATATACCACCTCATAATTTAACGGAAACAATTGATGCAGTTGTTAAAATTATTGACAATCGAATTGATAATGATAGGGATACTGAAATAGATGAAGTTATGGATATTGTAAAAGGACCAGACTTTCCAACAGGAGCAACTATTTTAGGTAGAAAGGGAATTAACGAAGCATATCGTACTGGGCGTGGAAAAATTAAAGTTCGTGCTGTTACAAATATTGAGCCAATGGCAAATGGAAAAAATCGTATTGTAGTAACAGAACTTCCATATATGGTAAATAAAGCTCGTTTAATTGAAAAAATTGCAGAGCTTGTAAAAGATAAGCGTGTAGATGGAATTACAGATTTACGTGATGAATCTAACCGTGAAGGTACAAGAGTATGTATTGAGCTTAGAAGAGATGTAAATCCAAATGTTATTTTAAATCAATTAATGAAGCATACTCAGTTACAGGATACTTTTGGTGTTATTATGCTTGCATTAGTAAATAATGAGCCTAGAGTATTAAATCTTTTAGATATGCTTAAATATTACTTAAAGCATCAAGAAGATGTAGT
>CALWGN010000052.1 GCA_944380055.1 uncultured Lachnospiraceae bacterium | reverse complement strand
TTGGAAATTCCATTCATTTTAAGCTCTTTTAATATTTGATTGTCTAAATCTGTAACATTATTTCCTTCGACTTCTATCACTGGATTTTTAATATTGTAGTAATATACACCTGTTGGTACAATTTCCTTTTTGGGATGATGCTTTTTCTCTAAGGCAACTGCTGCTCCTAAATAAATCATTAGTTGTAATTGCAATCCATAGTATAATTTTGTTAAGTCAAACTGAGTAGAACCTGATTTATAATCAATAATTTTTACATATACTTTGTCATCTTTTTCTGCTATATCTACACGATCAATTTTCCCTTGAAGCGCCATATATAAGCCTTCTTCTAATTCTAGCTTTAACTCATCTAAATGATTATCATTTGCTGAAAATACAACTTCACTTTTCACCTTTTCAAAATTCCCTTTTAAAAATTGCTCTCTTAGTGCCCAAATAGTTTTATCTGTCATTTCCTCTAGACGATGGGCTAAATATTTATTTCTTGCACTACTTTTAAAAATAGTATTTCCATACTCACTTGTTACTTTTTCAATGCTTTCTTTTACATATGTCATTCTATCTTCTACGGTAAGCTTTTCCCAAGATATATTGTTTTCCTCTAACAATTTAAAAAACTGCTCAATAGAAAAGTGAAATACATTTCCATAATCCACTGCTTTTAAATCATATTGCTTTCTTGGTTGAAGTCCTAATCCATAAGAAAGAAAATGCGCATATTCACAGGCAGCATATTTTTCTAGTCTAGTAACACTATTTAGGGGAGTATCTCCAAATATTTTTCTAGCTGTTTCCTTTGTTAGCTGTTCATCACAATAACCATAAAATAATCCATCAATAATATTTTTTAGACGTTTTTTATACTGGTCTTTTTCTTTGTACCATGAATATAAATCCTGCCACCAAATACGTTCACTTCCTTGTTCAAATTCCTTTAAACCTTCAATCAGTAGCGAAAATCCATATTCTTCTGTCATTAATTTGTCTAATGGTTCTGTACGTTCTTTTTCTTCTTTTAGCTGTGGAAAGATTTTTTTAAGATTTCCAATAACATAGGAAGGTCTGATTGACTTTCCTTCCCCATTTAATAAACTATAAGATACATATAATTTATGACTTGGTTTTGTAAGCATTAAATATAAATAGTATTTTTGAGTAAATATTTCTTCTTTTCCAGTTGGTGCTAATACAATATCAAAGTCTTTTAATATTTCTTTTTCTCTATCTGAAATTAATCCTATTTTTTCTCCTGACTTTGGAATATTACCATCATTTAATCCTAAGAAAAATAAAGCTTTTACATCTCCTAAACGGGTTCTCATTAAATCTCCAATTACCAAACGGTCAATGGTAGATGGTATCATTCCTACTTTAATATCTTCTAATCCAGCTTTTAAAATATCACAATACGTATCAAATGGTACACATTCCTCTCCTAGTAGCATAACAAGCTGTTTTAATAAATGAAATACTTTCTCATAGGCTTGCTCATATTCTGATTGTAATAAATATTCTTTTTCTAATTCCATTTGACTTGCTAACAATTGTAGCTGTTTTTCTACTTGTTTCTGTTGTAAAAACTTATATAATGCAAGTGTTAAATCCTTTATAGTGCTCTTTTCTTTTTCTTTTGTTTCTTTTATTGTTTTAAACTGTTCTACAACTGCTTGCCTCGTTTTATTTATTTGTTCTAATTGGCTATCTTCTAACCCTTTATATACATAAGTCCATGAATGTTTCCAACTATTAAAACCACGAATTCCACATGCAATCACATAATTTTCTAATATATCAACGTTATAACTATCTACTTGTGAGAAGGGATTTCTTAAATAACGGAATATACTTTCATAAGAAAAATCTTTATCAATTACTTCTAAACTGCTATTAATAAATTCTACCATTGGATTCGTAGATAGGTTCTTTTTTTCGTCAATAAAATATGGTAAATTCATTTTTGAAAACCATTGATTAATAAATGGAGCGTAAGTTTGTAAGTCCCCACAAATAATAGAAATTTCCTTGTATCGATATCCTTCCTCACGAATAAGTTGTAATACTTTTCTAAGCGTTTCTTTTACTTCTTCTTCTGGATTTCTGCTACAGGATAAATGAATATGGCTCATGTTATTTGGATACACCTTATATGGATAACGAAAAATATTGCTTTCCATCCATACAATTTCTTCGTTATAATTACTTTCTTGTTGTTTACTATCATTTATAACTATTTCTTTTTCTATTGGAATTTGATTATTTTTGCTTATTAACACTAATGATTCTACTGTTTTCTGACTCATATAAAATAAATCATGTTCAACAGGTGCTTTGTAATAATCTACTTCCTCTGGCATATTTAAGATTACTTGAATTTTTTTGCTATAGCATAATAACTTTTCTAATAGTTGGTACTGAACTGGTGTAAATCCTGTAAATCCCTCAAATATAAATGTAGTATTTTGAACCATTTTGGAGAGTGGAATAATCTTTGCAAGAATAGGA
This sequence comes from uncultured Lachnospiraceae bacterium, assembly GCA_944380055.1. Classification (GTDB taxonomy): domain Bacteria; phylum Bacillota; class Clostridia; order Lachnospirales; family Lachnospiraceae; genus Fimimorpha. Next base: position 4,197 of record CALWGN010000052.1, on the reverse strand, counting down.
AGCATTTCTTCCATTGTAATAAATTTAGTTGCCATTTTTTCTGAAAATGCTTCATATACAACTTCTAAATCGGATATTTTTTGTTGCAATAACCCTTTATTTTCTAACTTTCCTTTTAAAGCACATAGCATATCCTTTGAAATTCCATATTGAAAAAACTCAGAAAGCATAGATTTTAATTCGCTTATAAATCCTGTCTTTGACAAATTTCCACGAAATGCTATTAAGTTTTTCTCTTGCTCTGCTGCTACCTTTCTAAGAATCATTGTCTTTCCTGTATCATCTAAAATAGGTAAATTCTTACTTTTTGTTTCATCAAAAACACGATATGCCAAACGTTGAAAACTAATAATATCTATATTTTCTAATACTTTTTTCGGATGTCTTTTTAATATTTCCTTTTGTACTAAAAGAGTTGACTGTTCTGGAACAATAAATATAAAATTTTCATTTTTGCTATCTATGGATTGTTTAATAATTTGCTCATAAATATATTGTGATTTTCTTGATACACTATTTCCAAATACAAATTGTAAACTCATAATCTATCCTTTCTTAACTCCTGTTATAACAGTACATTTTAGTTTTATTATAACATAGAAATATGTATCTTTTACACTATTGTTTCTAACTCTTCAAAATGTATCTTTTATAAATAGTAGTTCTATTTTTCATTATGACAGCATATCCTATATTAACTAGCAATAACCTCTAAAGGAGAAGGAAAGATATGAGTGCACAAACTAAAATATTTGTATTTAAGATGAAATCCCTTATTTACACAGCCATTTTTGCCCTTTTAGGTATCTTATTAATCGCTTTACTTATTTATATGTTTTACCCTAGTAAAAAACCATCTGCACAAACATCTGCTGGTGTAAACAATGAAGTCTTGTATACTCCAGGGATTTATACATCTTCTATTACTCTTGAAGATCAATCCATTGATGTTGCTGTTACTGTTGACTCAAATCAAATTAAGTCTATTAATTTTGTAAACTTAAATGAAACAGTATCAACTATGTATCCACTGATGGAAACTGCCTTACATAATATTTCTGAACAAATTTATACAAGTCAATCTTTAAGCTCTATTTCTTACTCTGATGATATGAAATACACAGCTAATGTATTAATTCGTGCGATTGAAAATGCATTAAACAATGCCTCTGCAAAGAAATAAAAAAACTGCCCTCAAGGATATACCATAATTCGTATATATCCTTTGAGGACAGTTTTTTACTTTTTTATAAGATTCATGGAGCAAAATGTACTATCAAACTCTATAATAACAATTTGTACAAATAAATATTGTATAAACATACAGTGGTTGATAAAATATATGTTTCCTAGGATAGACCATTATAACATTGACTATTTATACAAATTGCTGCTGTAATCTTAAAGGCTGCTCTTTTGACATCCTAACCTTTATAATAATGTTCCTAGTTCGTCCAACCAAATTCGGCTACAAGCATCGCTTGGCATACGAAGATCACCTCGTGGTGATACTGCAACAGAACCTACCTTTGGCCCATCTGGTAAACAAGAACGTTTAAATTGTTGTGTAAAAAATCTATGATAAAATATTTTCATCCAATTTAAAATCGTTTGTTTTTCATAAATACCATTAAATGCATGACATGCCATATAATAAATTCTGCTTGGTCGGTACCCAAATCTTAGCACATAATATAAAAAGAAATCATGTAATTGATAAGGTCCTACAATATCTTCTGTCTTTTGAGCAATCTCACCTTCTTTTGGAGGTAATAACTCTGGACTTACTGGTGTGTCTAAAATATCAAGTAAAATCTCTTCTAATTGTTTATTTCCACAAGTATTTGCATAATACTCTACTAAATAGCGTACCAATGTTTTTGGCACAGATGAATTGACGCCATACATGGACATATGGTCTCCATTATAAGTTGCCCAGCCTAATGCTAACTCTGACATATCTCCTGTTCCAATAACAAGCCCATTATATTTATTTGCAATATCCATTAATACTTGAGTACGCTCTCTTGCTTGTCCATTTTCATAAGTTACATCTTTAACACCTACATCATGACCAATATCTCTAAAATGTAAAGAAACAGCATCTTTAATATCTACTTCTAATAAAGTTGCTCCTAATAACTTTGTTAACTGACAAGCATTTCTATAGGTTCTATCTGTTGTTCCAAAGCAAGGCATTGTAACAGCAATAATCCCTTTTCTATCTAGATGTAATAAATCAAATGCTTTTGTTACAACTAAAAGAGCTAAGGTTGAATCTAGTCCACCAGAAATTCCAATTACAACATTTCTACACCATGTATGTTCCAAACGCTTTATTAGCCCATGTGCTTGAATTTTTAAAATTTCTTCACATCTTCTAAAACGATTATTTTTATCCTTTGGAACAAATGGATCTGGATCAATAAAGCGTGTTAATGTTAATGGTTCTTTTTTCAATGTAAAAGAAACCTTTTGATATGCTAGATTTTCTTCCTGTTCAAATGTATCCATTCTACGACGTTCGCTACGAATTCTTTCTAAATCTAACTCTCCTTTTATCATTCCTATGGACAAGCTAGGAGATTCTTTTATTGTTGTTCCATTTTCACAAATCATATTATGACCAGAGAATACTAAATCCTGTGTTGATTCTCCATCTCCTGCATTTGCATATATATATCCACAAATAAGTCTTGCTGATTGTCCACTAATTAAACTTCTACGGTAGTCAGTTTTTCCTGTTATCTCATCACTTGCTGATAAATTTACAATTACTGTTGCACCAGCTAATGCGTGAGCAATACTTGGAGGATTTGGAGCCCATACGTCTTCACAAATTTCCACTCCAATTACTAAATCTTTCATTGTATCACAAGAAAACAAAAGATTCATTCCAAATGGAACATTGTATCCATTGCCATCTTTATCTACAAAGTAATACTCACTTACTTCTTTATTGCCTTTCATAAAATATCTTTTTTCATAAAATTCTCTATAATTTGGAATAAAATATTTTGGTACAATTCCAAGCAATTTTCCATTAGAAATTACTGCTGCTACATTATACAATAAATGTTTATGCTCTAATGGTAATCCTACAAAAATAATTGCATCCTTTCCTTTACTAAAATCAACAATTTCTTGTAAGCCTTCTAATGCCTTATCTAACATAATCGTTTGGAAAAATAAATCATTACAAGTGTAACCTGTGATAGAAAGCTCTGGAAAAACAATGATTTTTACATTTTCATCTACTGCATCACTAATATATTGGCAAATAGCATCTGTATTATATACAGTATCTGCTACTTTAATCTTTGGCGTTATTGCTGCAACTGAAATAAAATTATAATTCATATATCCCCTTCCTATTCTATTGCAAATTTTCCTACAATATAAAAAATGTTCCTTTCATATATGGACATTTTTCTTTAATCTTATACTAAACATAAGAAAAGGTCAACTACCATAAAATATCGCCTTTAATATATTATAAATTTTCTAAATTTTTTTCATTTATTTAATATTCTTATGTTTAGGAATAAAAAACTTTATTATATACCCTTTTTAATTAAATTTTTTATAATAAAAACAGCACCTTGAAATTTCTATGTATAGCTGAAGTTCTCAATCTACACATACCATTTCAAGATACTGTCATCTATTACCAAATACAACATCGTGGGAGAGATTGTATTAGTAACCATTATTATTTAAAATATTTTTATATCTTACTTATAGAATAAGCAAGCTAAAACCAGATATGAATACAAAATAAGATAAATAGAAACATTACAAAAATAATTACACCGGCAATTAATAATGCAGCAGTAGTTGCACCAAACATAAGTCTAATCATTTCCTTCTTTGATAAAGGAGGCTTCTCATCTCCACTATTTGGGAATGAACGTTTTTTGTCTACATACCAAGGCATGCCTTCTACATTCATATCTGCAATTTGCCTATTATCATCAACTTCTAACAATTCTTCTTCTATTGAATTATCTCGCTTCATATTATCTTTTCTCCATAATCTTATTTATCATTGTATAAGTGACATCTTACAAAGTGACCGTTACCCATATCCTTATTTTCTGGTACTTCTGTTTTACAAATTTCCATACACTTACTACATCTTGTATGGAACTTACATCCACTTGGTGGATTTGCTGGGGAAGGAATACTTCCTTGTAA
>CALWGN010000051.1 GCA_944380055.1 uncultured Lachnospiraceae bacterium | reverse complement strand
TCAAATAATTGCTCCAATGCTTCAATATATACACTATATTCCCTATCTTCTTGCTTCAATGAATAAGAACTAGATAAGCCTCTATGAAGAAACTGCCCTTTTGTCACATAAATTGGTGAATCTTCTATTATTCTTTCGTATCCTTTATGAAAAAATTTTATTATTCTTTCATCGTCTTTTTTCATTCCACTACTAAATCCTTGAAATGCCGGACAAAACTTCCTAAAAATGCCATACCATTTCTTATTTATTTCATTGTCTAATTTTCTCATGTTCCATAAAAGCACTATTTTTCCATCTTGTCTAAGAATACGTTTACATTCCTTTTGAAATGTTTCTTTGTTAAACCAATGAAATGCCTGAGCCACCGTAATGCAATCTACACTATTAGGCAATAAATTAGTTTCTTCTGCACTTCCATTGATGGAGAAAAATGTATGATAATGGGATAAGTTTTCCTCTGCCTTCGTTCTCATACTATCATTAGGCTCTACTCCATATACAATATGCCCACGTCTTAATAATTGAATGGTTAGCTTACCAGTACCTGAACCGATGTCTGCTATGATTTTTGGTAATTTCAATTGAGCAACCAGCGTTTCTGGATAGTAAGGTCTGCTATTATCGTATACATCTTGTTTTCCTGTAAATGTTTCAATTGTTTGTTTTTCCATAACATGGTACCTACAGCTTAAAATGATTTTCTAACGTTTTCTTATAAAGCTTTTATTCTCCTTGAAATAAAGGTGTAGAATAATATCTATCCCCATTATCTGGTAAAATGGCAACGATTGTCTTTCCTTCATTTTCAGGACGAAGAGCCACTTGAATTGCTGTCCATAATGCTGCACCAGAAGAAATACCTACTAAAATACCTTCTTTTTTTCCTAATGTTTTTGCTGTTTCAAAGGCATCATCATTTGTTACTGTAATAATTTCATCGTAAATATTTGTGTTTAATGTTTCTGGAATAAATCCTGCCCCAATTCCTTGAATTTTATGTGGACCTGCTGTTCCTTTAGAAAGAATAGGAGAATCTGTTGGCTCTACTGCAATAATTTGAATGTTTGGATTTTTTTCTTTTAAATATGCTCCTGCACCTGAAATGGTTCCTCCTGTTCCAATACCGCTAATAAATATATCCACTTTCCCATCAGTATCTTCCCATATTTCTGGTCCTGTTGTTCTTTCATGTACTTTTGGATTTTCTGGATTTACAAATTGCCCTGGAATAAAGCTATTTGGAATTTCTCTTGCTAGTTCCTCTGCCTTTGCAATGGCTCCTTTCATTCCTGCCTTTCCATCGGTTAATACAAGTTTTGCTCCATATGCTTTTAAAATGTTTCTTCTTTCCACACTCATTGTTTCTGGCATTGTTAGAATGATTTCATAGCCTTTTGATGCTGCAATTGCTGCTAATCCAATTCCTGTATTTCCAGAAGTTGGCTCGATAATAACGGATCCTTCTACTAGCTTTCCTTCTTCCTCTGCCTTTTCAATCATTGCTTTTGCAATACGATCCTTGACGCTTCCTGCTGGGTTTAAATATTCTAGCTTTACTAAAATATTTGCCTTTGCATTTACCTGCTTTTCTATATTTTCTACTTGTAATAATGGTGTATTTCCAATTAATTGTTGAATATTTTTTGCAATCTTTGCCATATTGCTACCTCACTTTTTCTTTTATATCATTGTTATTGTGCTACTTGTTTCTTACTACTATAAATTAAATTTATAAGTAGTAATATATATCTACTCCTTCTATTATAACTTATGCTTATAAATTTGCAAAATAGACTTTTTCTTTGGTAGGTTATTGGAACTCTCTATAACAGATAAATAATGCAAACGACACAAGAAATTTCTTGTGTCGTTTTACTATTAAAAATTTATCATCAAACATAAACTAATCTTTATTGTTGGTCTATTATTTTTATTTACTAATAACCTATCTTCCCATCACCTTTCCAATTGCCCAGCAAATAAAAAATACTACAATATTTACTACAACAATGGTTGCCCCTACTGGTGTAGAGCCTAAAATAGATACAACCATTCCTGCAAATGCACAAATAATAGAAATAATTGCAGAACAGATGACAACACCTTTAAAGTTTTGAATCATTCTCATTGCTGATAACGCAGGAAAAATAACAAGTGCTGATATAAGGAGTGAGCCTACTAAATTCATAGCAAGCACAATAATAATAGCTGTGACTACTGCAATTAATAAATTGTATCTATCTGACTTCATTCCTGTTGCCTTTGCAAAGCTTTCATCAAAGGTGACTGCAAATATTTTATTATAGAAGAAACAGAAAATAAAAATAACTACAATAGACATAATAACACTAATCCAAACTTCTGTTTCTGTTAATGTTAAAATTAAGGTTGCTCCAAATAATGTACTACATACATCCCCTGCTATATTTGTTGATGTGGAAAATACATTTAATACTAAATATCCTACTGCTAATGAACCAACGGATAACATGGCAATAGCAGAATCCCCCTTAATTTTTGAGTTTTGCCCTGTGCGAAGTAACAGGATTGCGGTGATAATGGTAATTGGCATTACAAATACCGTATTGTTTGTTACTCGAAAAATTGTTGCAATGGCTAATGCGCCAAAGGCTACATGGGAAAGTCCATCTCCAATATAAGAAAAACGTTTTAATACAAGAGTGACTCCTAAAAGAGAAGAGCATAAAGCAATTAATACTCCTACAATAAGTGCATATTGTACAAATGGATATTGTAAATATACAAATAACTTATCTATCATATTACTCATCTACCTCTCCTCCTGTATATTGGAACATTTTCCAAGCATCACTTTTTACATAGTCTTCTTTCTTTCCAAAAAATAATTGCTTCTTCCCAACATGAAGAATATGACTTGCATACGTTAAAGCAATTTTTACATCATGAGAGACCATAATAACTGTAATCCCATTGTCATTTAACTGCTTTACTAATTGGTAAAATTCCATAGTTACTTTAGGATCAAGACCTGTTACTGGCTCATCAAGTAGTAAAATTTTTGATGTTGCACAAAGAGCTCTTGCTAATAATACTCTTTGCTGTTGACCACCAGATAAATTTCGATAACACTTTTTTCTTAAATCCCAAATTTCCATACGCTTCATATTTTGTTCTGCTAATTGTTTTTCTTTCTTTGTATACAAAGGTCTCATTCCACAGTTTGATAAGGTACCTGATAATACAATTTCTCTGACAGAAGCAGGAAAGTCCTTTTGTATAGCTGTTTG
>CALWGN010000050.1 GCA_944380055.1 uncultured Lachnospiraceae bacterium | reverse complement strand
GACTATTTTTCTTTAAAGGAAATCCTGGAGAAAAAGTTGCCATTGTAAGTGCTGGAGGGGGAATGGCATATGTAGGGGCTATGCATGATAGTTTTCCACATTGTTTAGAATTATCGAAAAAAGGATATAATGCATTTGCAATTATTTATAGACCAGGATATCAAACAGCACCAGAGGACTTAGCAAGAGCAGTGGCATTTATTCATGAACATGCAGATGAGTTACAAGTAGATGTATCAGATTATTCATTATGGGGAGGTTCTGCTGGAGCGCGTATGTCTGCATGGGTAGGAAATGGAACTGAAAAATATGGAGAAAAAGCATATCCAAGACCATCAGCTGTCATTATGCAATATACAGGATTAACAGAAGTTACAGGGGAAGAACCCCCTACTTATAATTGTGTAGGAACACGAGATGGGATAGCGTCATATCAAACAATGCAAGAAAGAATAAATAGAATAAAAGCAAATGGAACAGATGCAGAAATAGAAGTATTTGGAGGATTACCACATGGATTTGGTTTAGGAGAAGGAACAGTAGCAGAAGGATGGATTGATAATGCAGTAGCATTCTGGGAAAGAAATATGAAATAATATAGGAGGAAACAAAATGAAGAAAATATTAATAGCAATATGCATTATTCTAATTATAGTCATTTTGGGAATAGTTATTTATATAAATATACAAGAACAAAGTAATCCAAGCAGTATAGGTGAAGAAAATAGCGTGGTAAACAATAATGTGACTAATAATGAGCAAAATCAATCAGATATAAATACTACAAGTACTACAATGGAATATACAAATGCAGTTCCAAATAATTATTTCAATAAAGCAAGTAGATTTTCACAACCAGATAATCAAATGAAAGCAATGTTTAAATTAACAGATACTTTTAATAGTAGTAACCTAATATATCTAATGAGGGAAGGAGGTTATCATGATATGGATTCTGTTATAGAATGTACATATAACGGCTTACAAAGAATTTTTAAATAGTATGGAACAAGACAAAAATAAATTTTATAAAATAGTTAGGAGGAATATAATAATGAAAAAATCTATAAAAAATACACCTGGAATTTTTCCTATGCCAGTATTAATGATAGGAACATATAATGAGGATGGGTCAGTCGATGTTATGAATGCAGCATGGGGAATGGCTCAAAGTATGAAAAATTTAAAATTATGCTTGACAGAATCTCATAAAACAGTAAAGAATATGAAAAGAACAGGATATTGTACAGTATCACTTGCTACAAAAGAGTATATGGTAGAATCTGATTATTTTGGTATGGTATCAGGAAATAATGTAAGTGATAAATTTGAAAAATCAGGATTACATTCTATAAAATTAGAAAATGTTGAAGCGCCTATTATTGAAGAGTATCCAATTTGCATGGAATGTAAAGTTGTTGGATTTGAAGATGATGGAACACTAGTGGAAATTGTTAATGTTTTAGCAGAAGATAAATATTTAAACGAAGATGGAACATTAAAACTAAATGAAATGGGTATTATTGCATATGATCCATATGGACATGGTTATTATGAAGTAGGAAATAAAGTAGGGCAAGCATTTTCAGAAGGAAAAAAATTAATGTAGAATAAGCCCATTATATCATCTTTTCTAAATAGGCAGGACAAATCTCGCTTCGAGAGAACTTTTCTCTACTTTTCTAATTTAACTTTATATATTTAAGTTCTCAAAGAAGCGTAAAGATTTGTCGACGCGAAAAAATGATAAAGTAGATACAAGGTATTAAACACCTGTATCTATTTATTTTTTTTATTTAAATGGTCGTACACAAATTTTACTTGCGTAAAATTTGGCACGCGAACAATGACACGGGATTTAAGATGTTACGAAATTTAAGAGCATATCCTAAATATTTATCTACTAAAATAGATAAAATTAGAGAAAAAGTAGTATTTGAAACAGAAAGTATGATATAATGTTCCTGTATATGTTTAAGAAGATGATGTCTACTGTGCTTATAGTATAAGTTTAGAAAAAATATATCAACTTATTTGATAAAGATAAAGTAATTACAGATAAAAAAATCAAATAGAAATGTAGTCAAAAATGGAGATGAAGAAAAAATGAAAGTATTATTTGCGACAACCAATTTAGCAAAAATAAGAAAATATAAGAAAGAATTAGAAGAAAAAGGTATAGAACTAATTACAATAAATGATTTAGATTTTAAATTGGATATAGAAGAAAGTGGAAAAAATGCCATAGAAAATGCTTACATAAAAGCAAAAACATATTATGATGTAACAAAGATGCCAACTATAGGAATGGATAATTGTTTATTTATAGAGGAACTGCCAGAAGAAAAACAACCAGGAACACATGTAAGAAGAATAGATGGAAAAGAATTAGATGATGAAGAAATGATTGAATATTATACAAATTTAGCAAAAGAATATGGGGGAAAACTAACAGCAAAATGGGTATATGGAATGGTAATTTGTAGCAAAAAAGGAGTAAATAAATATACTTGGAGCAAAGACCATTTCTATTTTGTAGATAAACCATGTGAAAAACGTAATCCAGGTTATCCATTAGATTCTATGACTATTGTTCCTGAATTTAATAAATATTTAGTAGAATTAACAGAGGAAGATAAAGTAAAATATAAAAA
>CALWGN010000049.1 GCA_944380055.1 uncultured Lachnospiraceae bacterium | reverse complement strand
ATAAAATTATGGAACAGCTAAATTCTAATCCTTCTGTTTCTAAAATTCATATTGAAGGAGATATTCCGTTTGTAACATCTGAAGATGTATCTCTAGTATTAGTTGACACTCCAGGGCCTAATAACTCTAGAGATGCAGAACATAAAGCAGCTACCTATCGTATGTTATCAGAATCATCAAAAACACTAGTATTATATATTATGAATGCAACACAACTAGCTGTAAATGATGATTCATACTTATTAAGCCATGTAGCAGAAAGTATGAAAGTAGGTGGAAAGCAGTCTAGAGATCGTTTTATTTTTGTTGTTAATAAATTAGATGATTTCAAAAAGGGAGAAGATAGTGTTGAGTCAGCAATTAATAAAGTTAGAAACTATCTTAAAGATAAAGGTATTGAAAATCCAAATATTTATCCTGCCTCTGCATTAACTGCGCTTAACATACGAACTATTTTAGCAAATAATCACGATGATGCCGATGATGATGTATATGAAGCGATAGGAAAAGTACGAAAATTTAATCGAAATGAAGAAATGCATTTTGAAAAATATGCGCCATTGACACCATCTATCAGAGGGGAAATAGAAATAATGTTAGCAAATGCAAAGGCGAATGAAGATGTTAATCAGCAGGCACTCATTCATTCTGGTATCGTTCCTATTGAAAGTGCAATTAAAATGTATGTAAAGAAATATGCAAAGACGGCAAAAATCAAAAACATTGTAGATACGTTTGCGAAAAAACTAGAAAGTGAACGTTCTTTTGAAACAACTAAAAATGAAATTGCAAAAAACCAAGATAAGAAAGATGAAGTTTTGCAAATTATTGAAGTTGTTAAGGCAAAAATTGCCAATGGAGAAGAAGGAAAACGTTTTAAAAAGGAAATAGATGCAATTAATTATGACAAAGAGATTAAAAAGTTAGCTGATAGTGTTATTGTAACTGCACAAGAAAAAATAACGAAAGAATTAACATCTATCAATTCAAAATTAACTAGAAGAGATGCAGAAAGTATTTGTCAATTATTTTCTAAAATGGCAGAAAACTTACAAGCAGATGTCAGAGTAAAATTAGAAAACTTAATTACAAATCACATTCATAAAAGTGCCAATGATTTATTAGAACAATATCAAAAGAAAATTTCAGAATTAGCTCAGGAAATTAAAGTTGGAACTATACCACTAAACCCATTGGAAATGATGCAAGGAGATATTAATGTTAACACCGATCATCTAATTGAAGAAATGACTCGCACCGAAAAAGTTAAAGTTGGTCAAGAATGGGTTAAAAATACAAATAAAAAATGGTATAAACCTTGGACATGGTTTGAGGAATCTGGATATTATGTTGATCTCTATGAAGACCAAGAATATGTAGATGGTACAGAATTAGCTCAAAAATTCTTCGCACCAATACAAGAATGTTTATATGAAGATAGTATTAGTGCTATAAATTACGCAAAAGGGCAAACAAAGAAAATTAAACAAGCCTTTTCTAAAAAGTTTGATGAGCTTGATACTGTATTAGTTGATAAATTAAAAGAATTAGAAAGTTATACCCAAGAGACTACAGATATTGAGAATCAAATTCAAGAAACTCAAAAACGATTGGATTGGTTAGAATCTATTCAAAGAAAAGTCAATGAAATTCTTGAAATTTAGGGGGACTTATGGAATATATTACTATGGAATTTCAAGATGCTGTAGAGCGCAAAAATTATTTAAAAACAAAAATTATGTTAAAAGACAGCTTACTAGTAGATACAAGTTTTAAACAATTTGACACTATGATACGTTATGTAGAAAGCAAAGGAATAAATATTTGGTCTAATTCATTGGATACTTATCCTCTTAAAGATCCAGATAGTTGGAACAAAGATTTACTAAACATAGAACTAGCAAGTCTTGTAACTGAATTTACTAGAGAAAAAGTTGATTATATTAAAAGAATGATTCAGACGTTATATCCAATGACAAAACAAGAATACTCTAGAAATGAATCTTCAGATTCATTTTCTAGAAACTCAACTATGGGATATAAAACGAGTGAGACTTATAATAACACATGGTCCCCAGATAAAATATCTGATCTTCTGTCAATTATTCATAAAATGGAACGAATTGCTTATCAAATGGAATCATCTGATCCATTGACTTGTTATAGTCTGGGGAACCAAATAGAATCTTACTCAGGGTTAGTAGTTAAATTAAACAGAGAAATGCAAAATGGGAGGGGAAGAAACTTATGGCATTAACACAAGAATTTAAAGAGGCAGTATCCGAAAATCGAATTGTAAAAGTTAGAATTATGTTAAAAGATAGTATGTTAGTAGATCCATCGTTCAAACAATTTGAAGAAATGTTAGAGTATACAATAAAAGAGATTCCAGATATTTTTGAAGAACATGATGGTGAAGAATTGTTAAATGATCCTTCCTTATGGAATGAGTCTTATTTGAACGATCAAATGGTATCTTTGATAACCAATTTTTCAGAGAAAAGAATAAAACTACTAAAAAAAATGGTACAAACACTGTATAAATCAAAAATAAGCCTGAATGAAAATACAAATTCGTCCAAAAATGAAAGTATGAGTTCTGAAAAAAAACTAGGAATCGGTATAACTGTATCGGGAATTATAATTACACTAGCCGGAATCATATCCTTCAAACATCCAATAACTATTATTGGGTCGGTTATAGCAATCCTTGGAATTATAAAACTAATTACAAATAGTAAGGAAGTATGTTAGATGAATCAATATATGGAAGTTAATTATAACACAGATACAAAATTACAAATCCCAAACTCTACTTCATATAATGAGATAGTATCTAATTATCATCAAGCACTTCAAGTAATTGATGATATGGTATTAAAAAAGTATATTGGAAATTTATCCGATTTGCCAATTGTTCCCTTATCAGACTCTGAGATAAGGGACAATTTAAAAGATAATGTATTATTTTTTAAAATCACAGAAATGGTATACGAAAAAGAAGAATTTGCCATATATAAATTTGCAAGTGTATTTAACTCACTGGTTTCTACTGAAAGTTCTGTATTTCTGATCTTAGATAGCAATGGACAAAAAACCGATTTTTATATGGGGGTACGAGCTTTAGATCCAAATAGAACGACTAGTTCCTTGCGTGATACCTTACGCAATTCAATGAAGGGACAATTTCCAGGTATAAAAACAAAAGATTATACTATTGATGAAATGGAACGGATTGTCGATTCATTTGAAACAAACAGTATATCAGCAGTTTCCTGTATTGCAAATAGCAAATTACATACAATTAATAACCAGAATTTTTTACAAGGACTAGAAAAATTAGTATTTTCTATGCAAGGAGAGGCATATACAGGTATTATTATTGCCAATGGAACAAATCAAGATCAACTTTGGGAATTAAGAAAAGGATATGAAACCATTTATACACAATTATCTTCCTTAGCAACAATCCAAATGAATTACTCTGATAATCGTTCAGATAGTCTCTCCTCTACTTATACTGAAAGTACTAGTCATTCAAAAATGAATAATCAAACTCAAAGTAATTCATATGGAAATTCTCAATCTAATAGTACCAATCATTCACATAGTATTTCACAAGCAAGTGTTGCAGGAAAAACAATTAATGGTATTGCCTGCGCTACCTCTATTATAGGTTCTGCATTAGCTCCATTAACAGGTGGAGCCAGTTTAGCCATTGGTGGTATTGCATCTGGAGCCCTTGGAATGTTAGGAGCTGCTATTTCAAGTTCTACAACTGATTCAACATCTTCAGGCAAAACAAATACAACAAACTTTTCCCAAACATTTGGAAGTAGCAGTGGAACAACTGATACTACAAGTACTTCTACAGCAAAAACAAATGGAAGTTCTCATGGAAGTTCCCATGGGTTAACGCTAACATTACACGATAAATCCATGGAAACAATTTTACAACGGATTGACAAACAATTAAAGAGAATTGATGAATTTGAAAGTTTAGGAATGTATAGTTGTGCAGCCTATTTTATGTCAGGAAATCAGTATGCTGCCGAGGTGGCTGCATCTACCTATAAGTCTATTATGCATGGGGAAAATAGTGGTATTGAAACTTCTGCCATTAATTCATGGGGAAATAAGCAAAAATTAAATACAAAATTAATTAGCCAATATGTGAAAAACTTTATTCATCCTGTGTTTCAATATCAAGGAATTGCAGGTAATATAGAAGTAACTGCATGTTCTATGGTTAGTGGAAATGAATTAGCTATACATATGGGATTACCAAGATATTCTGTTTCTGGTTTACCAGTACTTCAGCATACACATTTTGGAAAAGAAGTCATTACTTACGACAATGAAGAAATCTCATCAAAGATTAACCTTGGAAAAATTTTTCATTTGGGTAACTCCCAGCATACCGATGTAACTTTAGATGTTAATAGTCTATGTATGCATACATTTATTACCGGTTCTACAGGTTCTGGAAAAAGTAATGCGATTTATGAAATAATTCGACAATTGGATAATTTAGACATTGGTTATATGATTATAGAACCAACGAAAGGGGAGTACAAAAATATATTTGGATCACAATCAGATGTAACTGTTTTAGGAACAAATCCAACATACACTCAACTGTTAAGAATAAATCCATTTAGATTTCCTAGTGGAGTTCATGTTCTAGAGCATGTAGATAAACTAGTAGAAATTTTTCAAGTTTGTTGGCCAATGTATGCTGCAATGCCATCTGTACTCAAAGATGCCCTTTTACAAACTTATAAAACATGTGGTTGGAATCTAGAAACTTCTGTTAATACTCAATCCAATGAACTTTTCCCAACTTTTCATGATTTATTAACTGAATTAATACATGTTATTGAAGATTCGGCATATTCATCTGAAGTCAAAAGCAACTATATGGGAGCATTAGTAACAAGAGTAAAATCACTAACAAATGGTTTAAATGGACAGATTTTTTCTGCATATGAAGTAGATAATAGTGTTTTATTTGATCAAAAAGTTATTGTTGATTTAAGTAGAATTGGTTCTTTAGAAACCAAATCACTTATTATGGGAATTCTAGTTATGCGTCTAAATGAACATAGAATGGTCTATAGACAATCCATGAATGAACAATTAAAACACATTACTGTATTAGAAGAAGCTCACAATATTTTAAAACGTACCAATACAGAATACAATAATGATAGCAGTAATGTTACTGGTAAATCTGTAGAAATGCTTTCTAATGCCATTGCAGAAATGAGAACTTATGGAGAAGGATTTATTATTGTAGATCAATCTGCAATGACGGTAGATCAATCTGCCATTCGTAATACAAATACGAAAATCATCTTAAGGCTACCAGATGAACAAGATAGACGAATATGTGGAAAATCTGCTGCTTTAAATAATGAACAATTAGATGAAATTTCAAGATTACCAAAAGGGGTTGCTGTTGTATATCAAAACAACTGGGTAGAACCTGTCTTATGTAAAATCAACCGATACTTAGGAGAAGAAAAACAATATGAACCTTTTGAAATTATACAAGAAGAAGACTTAACAGCTCTATTTAAAACTAAAATGTTACATTTATTATTAAATGATAGAGTTAAACAACCTAAAACAGAATCCGTTGAATCTGTTTTAGAAACATTAAATTATGCAAATATTGGAATCCAACAAAAAAATATATTAAGACAATTACTAAATCAATATATTCAAACAAATGAACTTCACTTGTTAGAAGAAAATCATTTTGATGAGTTATCACAAGTAGTATCTCAACTATTGGATAATCATCTAAAAACTAGAGCTATCATTGAATCATCAAACTCATTTGATGCTCTTACAGATTCCCTAATGAAATTTGTACAAGAGGAAACTGTTCATCTTTCTCCAGAATTTGCTTTAGCAACTGCGCAATGTTTAATCAAGAACGAAAGTCTCAAGGATCAAGAAAGTTTTAATATTTATGCTTCTTGGATTACCCACTTACAAAATAAAGGTTGGTTTTAATGCTTATAATGAAACAATTAGGAGATGATAGATATGTTATTTACCCATGAATTAGGTTCCATAAACTTGGAAGGAAGTGAACTAGGAAAATTATCAAAAAATATGGAAAAGATTACTGATCTTTCTATACTAGATAAACCTATTGCAAAAGAAATTAACGAAATAAAAGGATGTCCAATTGAAGGAAATGGTGGCAGATGGAGTGGCGAGCGTGGAAATTCTATGTGGCTTCCTTATTTAGATGAAGTCCCAAAGAATAAACTTACAAACCCTGATGAATTATCATGGAAAATGATTTTAGACAAATATGAAATACAAGGAATAGAATTTGTAAAAGGAAAACCTGATTTTACATCAGTATCCAAAGGAACGGTTGAAATTGACCACTTTACAGAAAACCGTGTTGGAAAGGGAGGAAATTTTGATCAGGCATGTGAAAAATTAGCCCAACAAAAAGGCTATGAAAAATCTGAAATTAAAGCTTGGATGTTGGAGCATCGCTACACATGGCATGAAAGTTCTGACTGTAAAACTTTACTAAAAGTTCCTACGGAAGTGCATGGTAATACTTATCATGTTGGAGGTATTTCTGAAATCAAGTCAAAAAATAAACAAGAAAATAATATTTCATTTATTTAAGGAAGGAAGTGTCTTATGGAAGATATTGTATGTGGAGAATTGTATTATTCTAATGGTTGGTGCAAAGATATCACTATTAACTTTTGGAATAATACTTGGAATACAAAACTTGTGATTTCTGCTTATGAAGATGAAATTCCTAATTCAGAGCAACAAGATTCCTATTCAAGATTTTTTGAATACATGGAAGATATTTCAAAATTAAGTTTAAGAAAATTAAAGGAATATTTACTTCAAATAAAAGAAGATATTATGATACGATTAGGAATTCCTGATTTTCCTAAAGATATCACTCAATTATTAGATATTCAACAAATTCTATTTTTAGAGAGTGGTACATTTGCTATTATATGTAGCACAACTTGGGATGAGCATGGGATTGCAATTATTTGTAGAGAAACAGAAATAGAAGTATGTCCTGAAGATATGGTATGGTTTGAATAATAACTTACCAACTGATTCAATATTAATAAAACAGAAAAGGAGTATAAAAAAATGAATCAAAGAAAAAAAGATGCTATGAGACAAATTGTTCAATAGGAATTTAATCGAATATTAAATACATATGAATTCGATGAACGTGAATTAGATTTTGCCCAAAGTTATTTAGAATCTACATTATCAAATGACGAATGTTTGAGAGATATGTACTATATGGATGATAGCAGACAATTTGCAAGAGATGTATTATATGCCATGATACCATTAAAGTATAAGTAAAAAAAGTAGAAACATAATTATGTCTATATTTAAGTGGGGAACCTATAATGTTCCCTGCTTTTCCTATCTTCCAATATTTTTTAGGGAAACGGTACCTATAATCACCTATTTTCTTCAAAATAAAAAAACATATAAAAACCATGTATTATAACTATTTCAAAAAATAAAATTATAGTACAAAAAATAAATTGACAATTCTTGGTTTATATACTAAAATATTTACATAATATTTTTCATTTCTTTGCTTCCATGGCTCAGTTGGTAGAGCAACGCATTCGTAATGCGTGGGTCGCCGGTTCAA
>CALWGN010000048.1 GCA_944380055.1 uncultured Lachnospiraceae bacterium | reverse complement strand
TGAATAAAGAAAGCTTAGAAATAACACTTAAAAAAGAGTTAGCATGTTATTATAGTAGGAGTAGAGAAAGTTTGTGGCTAAAAGGAGAAACAAGTGGCCATTATCAGCACGTTAAGGAAATTTATGTTGATTGTGATAACGATACAATACTATTAAAAGTGGAGCAGATTGGCGCAGCTTGTCATACAGGAAATAAGACTTGCTTTTTTCAGAAAATAGAAATGAAATAAGAAGAAAGTAATTATAAAATTTTTGTAGCCATGTAGTTTTCAGGATAGGAAAGTGGTATACTAAAAGAAAGAAATTTAGGTACATAAAATAATAAAAAAGCAATTATTTGATTACAAACGATTACACACATTTGCAATGGGTTATAAATATTTGCTTTAGAATGGAGGTTTTTTATGGAAAATGAATTACAAGTATTGTATCAAACAGTGGTGGAAAGAAAAGAAAGTGCAGAGGTAGGCTCTTATACTGCATATTTATATGAAAAAGGCTTAGAAAAAATATTAAAAAAAGTTGGGGAAGAATGTACAGAAGTTATTATTGCTTCTATGAAGGAAAATAATAATGAAGAAATTGTATGTGAAATCAGTGATTTAATGTACCATATTTTTGTATTGATGGCAGAAAAGGGAATTACATTAG
This sequence comes from uncultured Lachnospiraceae bacterium, assembly GCA_944380055.1. Taxonomy (GTDB): domain Bacteria; phylum Bacillota; class Clostridia; order Lachnospirales; family Lachnospiraceae; genus Fimimorpha. Next base: position 3,042 of record CALWGN010000048.1, on the reverse strand, counting down.
ATGAAATTAATGAAGAATTAAAAAGAAGAAGTCACAAAACATCAAACTTAAAGCCAGAAAGAAAAGCAATAGAAGAGCTAAGATAATACATAATTTATTAGAGATAGTATAGTGCATATTTTCTTAATAATTAGCCACGAAACACGTTTATATTATGTGTCAGTGGTTTTTTATGATATAGCGAATATGTTTACTAGGAGATGATTTTTAAATATATGAAGTAAAGCGTATAAAAAGGATCAAATAAGTGAGAGGAGATGAAATGAAATATGATAAAACGACAAACATTTAATTATCACACCCATACCTATCGATGTGGTCATGCCATAGGAACAGAAGAAGAATATATACAGGCAGCAATTCGGTCAGGTTTTTCAACCATTGGAATTAGTGAACATATGGGATATTATGGTTGGGATGATGAAAAGGAACGAATTCCATATGCCCAGTTAGACGATTATATTAACACAGTAGAAAAGCTAAAAGAAAAATACAAGGGGATTATTAATGTAAGAGTAGGTTTTGAATGTGAATATTTTGATGACTCTTATGAGCATTTAAAAGAAATGAAGGATAAATGTGATTATCTCATTTGTGGACAGCATGCTCCAGATAGAACTAATGTGTATTACGACCAAGCGCCTTATTATGAGGATAAATATATTTGGAAAATGGCAAAGCAAATTTGTACTGGTGTAGAAAAAGGTTTATTTAACTATGTGGCACATCCAGATTATTTTATGCAAAGTAAATGTGATTTTACAGAGGAAAAAGCAAAAGCAATCAAAGAAATTGCTCAATGTGTGAAAGATTACGATGGAGTAATTGAAATAAATTTAAAAGGAACCTACTATGGAAGAATGGATTATTCTCTTACCAATTCTTATAGGAAGGAAATAGGAGAATCTTATTTATATCCAAACAAAGCAGTGTATCAAATTATAGGGGAGGTTGGTACAAAGGTTTGTTTTGGATATGATGCCCATACTCCAAATGCATTATTAAATCGTGAATTGGAAGATAGTGTAAGAAAAGAATTTGAAGTATTTGGATTGAATATGATAGAAGATTTATATTTGTAAAAAGTAAAAATAAAAAAATATTAAAAAAGCTATTATAGAGAATAAATTTGTTCTCTACAATAGCTCTTTTTATGGAGAAATATAATCCATTAACATTTTTTTATTATAGTTTACAATTAATTCTTTCGGGAAGTTCATTTCCTCTAATAATGCATTAGCATAGGTAAAATTCCCAACATTTTTACAGCCATGACTATCACTTCCTGCAATAATTGGTACATGGTGTTCTTTACATAAAGAAAGTATGATTCTATCACGCTCTATTGCATTTCCTCTATATCCATTTGGAGAAAGAGAACTATTATTTAATTCTATAAGAGTGTGATATTTTTTAGAAGCTAGAACAAAAGTTTCACACTCAATGGGATATTTTTCATCATCAGGGTGTCCAATAATATGAATATTTGGATGTTTCATTGCATTAATGTAAGCATTTGTATTGTTCTTTATTGTGCTTGGTGCAATACACTGGGGATGTAAACTTGCAATATTGTAGTCTAAAGATTTTAGAGTTTTATCAGGTAAGTCTAACAAACCATTACAATCTAAAATGTTTACTTCTGCACCAAAAAGCAAATCTATATGAAAGCGTTTTCGGTTAGCTAAAATAAGGCTATTAAAATAAGAGACTGTACAAGCACCAGGTATAGCAGGAGTATGTTCAGAAATTCCTAATAAAGAAAGGCCTTTTTTACTAGCTGCTTGTGCTAATTGATTAATGGTATCCATGCTACCATGCCCACTGGCAATGGTATGTGTATGTATATCTAAAATCATGTCCATATCATTCCCCCTCTCATTACTTTTTACTAGAACAATAAAAAGTGAGACCCTTTTTAGATAGTGATTTATTCCGTTAGTATTAGTATGGAACTAAAATGTGGGATTGTCAAGAGTATTCATAAAAAATATGTGGAATTTCAATAAATACAACATAAATACAGAAAAATATAAAAGAAATAATGTTGTTTTTGTGTTGTTTTTATTGACGATAAAAGTGAAGCATAGTATAATGGGTTATAATAAGATAGAAATTGTAGTTACAAAAGGAAGGAGAAGGGAAAGAGAAATGAAAAACTATTATAGTGGAAGTATTAAAAAATCACCAAGAATTCAAAAGTTGATTGATCATTTATATGAAAAGCTACCAGTGATTGAATCAGCAAGAGCGGTATTAATTACAGAGTCTTATGCCCAAACAGAAGGAGAACCAATTATTACAAGACGTGCCAAGGCATTTGAGCATATTTTAAAAAATCTTCCAATTATTATTCGAGAAAATGAGTTAATTGTAGGAAGCACAACAATAGCGCCAAGGGGATGTCAGACATATCCTGAATTTTCCTATGAATGGTTAGAAGCAGAGTTTGACACTGTTGAAACAAGAAGTGCTGACCCATTTTATATTTCAGAGGAAACAAAAAAACAATTAAAAGAAGCCAATCGTTACTGGAAGGGAAAAACAACAAGTGAACTAGCAACTTCTTATATGGCACCAGAGGCTATTAAGGCAATAGAACATAACATATTTACTCCAGGAAATTATTTTTATAATGGAGTAGGACACGTGACCGTGCAATATGAAAAGGTACTAGAAATAGGATATGAAGGAATTATTGCACTGGTGCAAAAAGAGTTAGATAAGTGCCATGTAGGGGATGGAGATTATGCAAAGAAATCTCATTTTTATGAAGCTGTAATTCGCAGTTGTGAAGCTGCAATTACATATGCCAATCGTTATGCTAGTTTAGCAAAAGAGGAAGCAGAAAAATGCAATGACCCTGTAAGAAAAGATGAATTACTACAAATTGCAAAAAACTGTGCAAATGTTCCTGCAAAAGGAGCCACAAGTTTTTATGAGGCTTGTCAATCTTTCTGGTTTGTACAACAACTATTGCAAATTGAATCAAGCGGACATTCTATTTCGCCAGGGCGTTTTGACCAATATATGTATCCTTAT
>CALWGN010000047.1 GCA_944380055.1 uncultured Lachnospiraceae bacterium | reverse complement strand
CGTGCATAGAAGAATGTCTTGGCAAACCTTCCAAACGCAATGACAAATCAATTAGTTTTGTCACTTGTGGATCAGTTTCATAAAGAGTTCTAAGTTCAGGATTCATTTTTAATGCTTTTGTAATTGTCATATTTAATTCCATTGGAATCATTTTTGCTATTTTATCACAAAATGCATATGGATAGTCTAATACTCTTCCTACATCTCTTATAACCCCTTTTGCTGCCATTGTACCAAAAGTTATAATTTGTACTACTTGCTCTTTTCCATACTTTTCTACTACATAATCAATAACTTCCTGTCTTCTTTCAAAGCAAAAGTCAATATCAATATCAGGCATGGAAACTCTTTCTGGGTTTAGAAATCTTTCAAATAGCAAATTATAACGGATTGGATCAATATTAGTAATACCTAAACAATAGGATACTAAACTTCCTGCTGCTGAACCTCTCCCTGGACCTACCATAATATTATTACTTCTTGCAAAATGAATAAAATCCCATACTATAAGGAAATAATCTACATATCCCATAGTTTTGATAACATTTAATTCATAATTTAATCTTTCTTTTAAAGAGTCTAAATTGGTTGTATAATGTTTTTTTAATCCTTCGTTACATAGTTTTTGTAAATATTCCCATGATGTAAATGGTTCTGGTACTGGATACTTAGGCAACTTTGTAACACCAAACTCAATATCTACATGACAACGATTAGCAATTTTTGCTGTATTGTCAATTGCCTCTAATGCATATGGAAACAGTTGTCTCATTTGTTCTTCTGATTTACAATAATACTGTCCGCCTTCATAACGCATTCTATGCTCATCAGACACCTTTTTCCCTGTTTGAATACAAAGAAGTACATCGTGAGGTATTGCATCTTCTTCGTTAATATAATGAATATCATTAGTTGCCACTAGTGGAATTCCTGTTTCCTTACTTAATCGAAGAAGTGCCCCATTGACTGTTTTTTGTAATCCAATTCCATGATCTTGTAATTCAAGAAAGAAATTTCCTTTTCCTAAAATTCTTTCATAATTTTTTGCTGCCTGTAATGCCTTTTCATAATTGTTATCCGATAAGTTTCTAGCAACCTCACCTGCTAGACAGGCACTTAATCCAATAATACCTTCATGGTATTTTTCTAATACTTCAAAATCAATTCTTGGTTTATAATAAAATCCATCTACAAACCCTTTTGATACTATTTTCATTAAATTATGATATCCAACATTATTTTCTGCTAATAAAACTAAATGATAATATTTATTTTCTCCTTTTCCAATTTCTCTATCAAAACGAGAACCTGTGGTAATATATACTTCACAGCCAATAATTGGATTTATTCCTACTTCCTTTGCCGCACGATAAAAATCAATAACGCCATACATAACTCCATGATCGGTAATGGCAATACTATCCATTCCCAAATCTTTTACTCTTTGAACTAATTCTCTAATTTTACAAGATCCATCTAGTAAGCTATATTCTGTATGAACGTGTAAATGTGTAAATGCCATGTAATCCTCCTTACTTTCTAGTTGTATTCCTTTCTCTATCACTGTTATTATAATATTTTCTATACAATTAAAAAAATAAGGTATATACCTTATTTTTTTAATCAGTTTCTATATTTCCCTTACGCTATATTTATAAAGTAATTATTCCATAGTACTACTTTCTTGTGATTGTGTACTTTCTTCTAATGTTTGCTCTTGGCTACTAGTTTCTTGTGATGATTCTTCCTCACTGCTACTTTCTTGCATTGATTGTTGCTCACTATTGCTTTCTTCTGACTCTTTGCTTTCCTCTAATGATGGATTGGACTGACTTGTATTGCTATTTAACTCACCATTTTCTAACATAGAAATTAGCGCATCTAACTCCTCATCATTAGCACGAGCCTCTTCTAGCTTATTATTTACAGAACGTATAAGATCTGTTATCTCTGGTAAATTGCCTACTTCTTCTAAATAACTACTTACTTCTCCATCCATTTCACCTCTATAAATATATACTGCTCCATCTTCATTTTTGCAAATATATAGACGTATTAATGAAGGTGCTGTCGTATTAATATTTACAAATTTAATATCATAATATACGTATACTATGTATGTATTTTCTAATAATCCTTCTTTTGTATAGCATATAATATTTTCATATCTTTCTATAAACTCTTTTTGCTTTTCTAATGATTCTTTTTCAAAAGGAGTATTTGTTTCTACAATACTATTTAATGTATCAATATCACTATTCGTAATAGCTTCAAAATATCTATTTACTAATGTATTAATCTCTGGATATTGATTTACTTCCATGGAGGCAATAGCTTTCTCCATACCTTCATTGGTAGCTGATTGTGCCACCTCTAACTTTGTTATTTGACTTGTATCTAAAACATTTTGGCTAGAACTATCTTTTGTATCTTTTCCAGTAAAATAAATAACTCCACCAACTAATAAAATACTTCCTATACCTATTCCTATATATTTTAATATTTTCTTATTGCTTTTTTTTTGCTTTGATTCCATTAGTTCCTCCTGACTATATTTTTTCTTTATTTTAACAAAAAAATGTTCTTGTTACAAGAGACAAACCATAGTATTTTTCTAGTTTTCAAAATACAATTGTTTGATTTTTTCTACTGGCATTTCCTTTCCTGTCCAAAGCCTAAAAGCCTCTGCACCTTGATATAACAACATATATAAACCATTAAATGTTTCACATCCTGCTTCTTTTGCCAATTTTAAAAATTTTGTTTCATTGGGATGATATATAATATCAGAAACAACCATTTTATTATTAAAATATGTACTATCTGGAATAACAGATTTTTCTATATTAGGCTCCATTCCAACACTCGTTCCATTTACCACAAGATAAGAATTATTCATTTCCCTTCTTATAATGTCCTCATCATAATCAAAGATTTTAATATTGCAATGAGTTTCTTCTAAAAGCATATGAACCATTTTTTTTGTTGCTTCCATATATCGACTACTAGAACGACAAAAAATAGAAATTTCCTTTACTCCATCTAATGCTGCTTGTGCAATAATAGCCGTAGCAGCTCCTCCTGTTCCAAAAATAGTCATCTTCTTTCCTATTACATCATATCCTGCATCTTTTACTGCCATCATATATCCTACACCATCAGTATTATGCCCAATTAATGTACCATTTTCATTAATTACTGTATTTACTGCACCAATAGCTTTTGCTGCTGGTGATATTACATCTACTAACTGAGCCATTTTTACTTTATTAGGCATTGTACAATTCCAACCTTTAGCCCCTAATGCTTTTAACCCTTTTACAACTTCTTCTAATTCTTCCTCTCCACAATCAAAGCATAAATATGCAAAAGGAAGTCCTAATTCATGAAATGCTTGATTATGCATAAACGGAGATATGCTATGCTCAACTGGTCGACCTAATAAACCTATTAACGTAGTTTTTCCTGTAATGTCCATTCTTTGACTCTTTCCTCTCTTACAATTAATAAGGCAAAAGACTATGAGAAAATATTCTACTTCCCATAGCCTTTATATCCTTTTCATATTACTATTATAAAATTATAACTTTACTATCCTTTTTATCATAATAATAAATGGAGTCTGATAAAAAATCTTTTGGTAATACTTCGCTGCGATTAATTTCATATACCATATTTGCCAAATCTTCCTTATCTATCTCACCTTTATCTGGAATTAAAATTAGTTCATGAACACTGGATGGTAAAATAAAAAAATTACTATCCATCCGAGCTGCAAACACTTCACATATTTGTGGATACAACAATGTAATTGCACCATACAACTTCTTTTTATTTGTTAATACATACATTGTTTTATCCTTATCTAATTTATATGTGATATTTGAAATAACATCTGAGTAACTGTATTCTATGTCCTCTTCATAAATCATAGAAAACAAAATGTCTTCCATTGTATTTAGATTAATGCCTAAATAATTGATTGTATTTTCCATTGCCTTATGATAACTAACTATCTCTTTGCTATCTGATTCATTAAGGCTTCCTTCTTGAAATATCTCTACTCCATCTAATAGATTGTAATACACAACTGCCAAATCTAAATATATTTCGTGTCTTATATTTTGAAGCTTTTCTTTATGTTTTTCATAATTAATAAGTTTAATTCCAATGCAATAGGTTTTGTCTTTATTCATACTATTTATTCGCTTCATTCGTTCTATCATAGAAAGTAAAATACAACGAATTGAACTTCCCTTTAGATAGGATTCATACTGTGGTGTCATATGAAATGAATAGTTTTCTCCTTCATACTGCAATAATAAAGTTGTATTACCGTCTTTTTTCTCTATTTCACACTTTGTATTACTAGGTAATAACTCCTCCATATGTTCTTTCATACGATTAATAAATTGTTCATAATCCATATAATATCCTTTCGTTGGGGAACAAAGGTGTTATTTTTAGTCAGATTATTGGATTGCTATGGAGAAATACACCAGAAGGGAATCGAACCCCCGCTCGCAGATCCGGATTCTGCTGCTCTATCCACTGAGCTACTGGTGCATGTTATTTGAAAAAATACCCATTGTTTTTAAACAATGGGTATTTTTTTATTAATGTTAATGGATTATACTCTTGATAAGTATTCTCCAGTTCTTGTATCAATCTTAATTTTATCCCCTTGCTCTACAAACAATGGTACATATACAGTTGCTCCTGTTTCAACTACAGCTGGCTTTGTTGCTCCTGTTGCTGTCTCACCCTTGAAACCTGGTACTGTTTCTGTAATTTCTAATTCTACAAATAGTGGTGGTTCAATAGCAAATACATTGCCATTGTGAGAACAAATCTTAACCATTTCGTTTTCTTTTACAAACTTTAATGCATCACCAATAGCGTCTTCATTTAAAGCGATTTGTTCAAATGTATTTACATCCATAAAGTGATATAAATCACCATCGTTGTATAAATATTGCATATCATTTCTATCAATACGAGCTTGAGGACATTTTTCAGTTGGACGGAAAGTTTTTTCAACTACTCCACCATTTCTAATATCTTTTAATTTAGTTCTAACGAACGCAGCCCCTTTTCCTGGTTTTACATGTTGAAATTCGATGATTTGGTAAATATTGTTATCCATTTCAATTGTTAAACCATTTCTGAAATCACCTGCTGAAATCATGTTATATTCCTCCTTGAAATTGTCATTTGCCTATCTTAACCTTATCTAAGGCGTACATATGACTTATTTTATTATAATTCCACTGATTTTTCAAGTATTTTTTATAAATCACTAAAAATTTTTGCAAATACTTTTATTTCCTCAGTTACTTCCTTAATGTCTTTATCATCAGTAATAATTTTATGCTGACTTATATTTTCATAAATAGAAGCTCTCGCCTTCATTAGACTTTCTATTTGCTTTATTGGATTTTCTCCTTGTAATAATGGTCTTGTTGTATCATTTTTTAAACGATCCCAAATAGTTTCTTTTGATGTTTGTAAATAGATACATTTTCCTAACTGTTTTAATATTTCCTTATTATTTTCTTGGATTGGAAGACCGCCTCCAACAGAAATAATATAGCTTTTTTCCTCTAAAAACAACTGCTTTAATAGATTATGCTCAAGCTGTCTAAAATATTGTTCTCCCTCTTCTTTAAATATTTGACTAACGCTTTTTTTCTCTTTTTTCTCAATTACTTCATCTGTATCTATAAAAGCCTTTCCTAACTCTTTTGCTAGTTTCTTTCCTATTGTTGTCTTTCCAGCTCCCATAAAACCAATTAATATTATATTATTGTTCATTTTATTTCCCCATCATGTTATGTCTTTTATAAAAATACAGCACTATTTTTTCTAAATATCGTTTTAATACGATTTGTATTTCTTCCTTTGGATTTATTGGTTTTACTAATATACTCATAATTCCTGTTCGATTGGCTCCATATATATCAGTAAATAATTGGTCTCCAACAAATGCTGTATTTTTCTTTGTAGTTTTCATTATTTTCATTGCTTTTTCATAATTAGTTTTTGACGGCTTATGCCCATTAAAAATATACTCAACCCCTACTGCATCTGCAAAAGGCTTTACTCTATGCTCTTTATTATTAGAAAGAAGGCAAATTTTAAACCCCATTTTTTTTAATTGATTAAAAAATTCAATGGCTCTTTCGTCTGCTGGTGCCCCATGAGGAACAAGTGTATTATCAATATCAAATATGACTCCTTCAATTCCTTGTTGTTTTAACTGTATAAAATCAATGGAATATGTAGACTTTTCATAATAAACTGGATACAATCCTTGAAATACCATACTTATTTTTCCTTTTTCTTCTTTAATAGTTTTGTAAGTTCCTCTGCAAATGTATTTACATCGGTAAATTCTCTATATACAGAAGCAAACCTTACATATGCAACTTCTTCTAAATCTTTTAGCTTGTCCATTACTAACTCACCAATAATAGTACTTTTAATTTCTTTTACATCCATATCAAAAATTGTTGTTTCTACCTCATCAATTAACTTATCAATTTGTTCTATGGATACAGGACGCTTATGGCAAGCTAATAATACTCCAGCTTCAATTTTGGAGCGGTCATATGGCTCTCTTGTATCATCCTTTTTAATAATCATAAGTGGGAATGTTTCAATTTTTTCATATGTAGTAAATCTTTTTCCACATTCCTCACACTGTCTTCTTCTTCTAATTGATTTATTATCATCTGATGGTCTGGAATCTACTACCTTTGTCATCTCTGCACTACAAAACGGACATCTCATTTCTTTTCTCCTACCTTTTCAACTACCCATTACATAAAAAATCTATATAATTACTTTCTAAATGTATATTATCTCTTATTTTATGGAGTTACTTTCTTCTTTTTGATTATATTGTGTTCTTATACATCGGTCAAGTTTTTTTCAATCACTCTAGTCAAATTTACATTTTTTTAATACTTCATCTTCTTTTATTTCTACTAATATAATGTCTGGTCCTATTTGTTTGATATTACAAAATGGAATAATATATTCGGTATCTCTTCCAAATAACCCATAAATTCGCCCCATTCCTGGTACAATAATTGCCAATATACATCCTGTGCATATATCAAAATCAATATCACTTACAAATCCTAAGCGTTTACAATTACAAATATTAATAACCTCTTTTTGTTTTAAATCGCATATTCTCACACCAATTCTCCTTATACAAAATTTTGTTACTGCTAGTATATGCAATCTACAACATTATGTGCGAAAACAGCCCAGATAAATGACCGTTGCCATTTACTTGGGCTGTTTTTCTATTCTTCTTTTTCTAGTTCTAGCTTTTTTATACGTTTTTCTAA
>CALWGN010000046.1 GCA_944380055.1 uncultured Lachnospiraceae bacterium | reverse complement strand
AGACATCGAGTTACTAGATTGATTAGAGAAAGTTTTCGATTAAACCAAAACATACTAAAAAAAGGAATAGACATAATTATTGTAGCCAGACCGCTGGCAAAGGAACAAGGATTTAAAGAAATTGAGAGCGCAATGATACATTTAAGTAAAATGCATCACATATATGAAAAAAAGGATAGAAGTGAGAGTTAGATGAAATATATTTTAATTAAATTGGTTCAGTTTTATAGAAAGTATTTGTCACCTTTAAAGGTAAAAACTCACTGTATATATACGCCAACTTGTTCACAATACGCAATAGAAGCATTAGAAAAGTATGGTGCATGGAAGGGTTTATGGCTTACATGTAAGCGTATTTTAAAATGTAATCCTTTCTCAAAAGGAGGATTTGATCCAGTACCATAATGGAGCTAAGGAGGTAAAGTTCGTTGAACTTATTGTTGTCATTAACTAAATCAGATACATTTATCATTGGACCAGTTGCAAATTTATTAGGATACATTATGGAAGGTATCTTTGTATTTTGTAGTTGGTTTGGCATTGCAAATATTGGGTTAAGTATTATTTTATTTACTCTTATTGTAAAATTGTTAATGCTTCCAATGTCTATTAAACAACAGAAGTTTTCTAAGTTAAACGCTGTTATGATGCCAGAAATTCAGGCAATTCAAAAGAAGTATCAAAATAAAAAAGATCAAGAGTCACTATTAAAGCAACAGGCAGAAACAAAGGCAGTATATGAAAAATACGGGACAAGCCCAACAGGTGGTTGTCTACAATTATTGATTCAAATGCCAATTTTATTTGCTTTGTATCGTGTTATTTATAATATCCCTGCGTATGTATCATCAGTAAAAGATGTATATGCAGAAATTGCAAATCAGTTAATTCAAAAAGTACCAGATTATAGCCAAGTAGAAGGATTAGTTGAGTTAGCAAAAACAAATATTACACAGGGTTCTAAAACATTAGAAGCTGGAAATGTAAATAAGCTAGTTGATATGATGTATAACTTTGACCATTCAGAATGGCAAAAATTTACAGAGTTATTTCCTAGTTTAACAGATATTGTATCAGAAAAGCTTCCTGCTATTGATAAAATGAATGCATTCTTTGGAATTAACTTGGCAACAGCTCCAATGGATGCTCTTTGGCCAGCAATTATTATTCCAATTTTAGCTGGTGTAACACAGTGGTTAAGTACAAAATTAATGACTGCTAATACACCACAAAGAGAAGATGATCCAACAGCAAAGACTATGAATACAATGAATACAGTTATGCCACTTGTATCTGTATTTTTCTGTTTCACATTTGCTTCAGGGATTGGTGTATACTGGGTAGCATCAAGTGTATGTCAAATTATTATTCAATTAATTGTTAATAAGCACTTAGAAAAAGTTGATGTAAATCATTTGATTGAAAAAAATTTGGAAAAAGTAAATAAAAAGCGCGCAAAACAAGGTCTTCCACCACAAAAGTTTACAAAAGCATCAGTAGCAAGCTTACAAAAAGCACAAGAAGATGATGAAGCTGCAAAGAAAGAAAAACTTGCAAAGAGAGAAGAACAAATTAAAAAATCAACTGAATTTTATAATCAAGCTGGTCCAAAGCCAGGAAGTTTAGCAGCAAAAGCAAACATGGTTCAAAAGTATAACGAAACTCATAAAAAATAGTAGTGTAATATAAGGGGGCTATTAAATGGCTGAATATATTAAAGTGTCTGGGAAAACAGTGGATGAAGCAATTACAAATGCTTGTACACAGTTAAAAGTTCCAATGGTACACTTAGAGTATGAAGTTTTAGAACAAGGAAGTACTGGTTTTTTTGGTATTTTTAGTAAACCTGCTATTATACAGGCTCGTAAAAAAAATGATTATATTGGTAATGGAAAAGAATTTTTAGAAAAGATTTTCCAAAATATGAATATGAACGTAAAAATATCTATGGAATATGATGAAATAGATAGAGTATTAAATATTAATTTGATTGGGGAAGATATGGGAGTTCTTATTGGAAAAAGAGGACAAACATTAGATTCTCTTCAACATTTAGTAGGTTTAGTAGTTAATAAAAATGCAGAGAATTATATCCGTGTAAAATTAGATATAGAAAATTATAGAGAAAGACGTAAGGAATCTTTAGAAGTATTAGCAAAAAATATTGCACAAAAAGTAAAAAGAAGTAGAAAGAGTATTTCTTTAGAGCCAATGAATCCTTATGAAAGACGAATTATTCACGCTGCATTACAAGATGATCCTAATATAATTACGAGAAGTGAAGGGGAAGAACCTTTCCGTCATGTTGTCGTAGCATTAAAAAGAGATAGACGACATTATGATAAAAAACAAAATTATGTATAAACTATAGACAATTAATAATGTATAATCAATAGTTAGGAATATCTTAAATAAGATGACTTTGCTTTGTGAAAAGTCTTTAATAGAAGCGGGTGCGGATTTAGAATCCGTACCCGTTTTATGAATATTACAGTTATGTTATTTTATAGAAAATTGCTACTATAAAGTTAGGTTAAATAAGAAAGGATATGGCTTATAAATGGAAGGAAAGACAATTGCTGCTATTGCAACTGCTATGAGCCCAGGTGGAATTAGTATTGTAAGAATTAGCGGTGAAGAAGCAGTTTTAATTATAGATAGAATATTTCGTTCTCCAAAAGGGAAGAAGAGGTTATCACAAGTAGAAAGTCATACAATACACTATGGCTTTATTTATGATGGTGAAGAACTAATTGATGAAGTTATGGTTGCTGTTATGAGAGCTCCAAGAAGTTATACGATGGAAGATACTGTTGAAATTAACTGTCATGGTGGAATACTAATTACAAAAAAAATATTAGAAGTAGTATTAAAATATGGAGCTGTGCCAGCAGAACCAGGAGAATTTACAAAGAAAGCCTTTTTAAATGGAAGAATTGATTTATCAAAAGCAGAGGCTGTAATTGATTTAATAAATGCTAAAAATGAATTTGCCATGAAGTCTTCTATGGGACAACTAAGAGGTAGTGTAAGCAACAAAATTAATAGTCTAAGAGATTCTATATTAGATAGTATTGCATTCATTGAAGCAGCTCTAGATGATCCAGAGCATATTTCCATAGAAGGATATGGAGATGAACTACTAAAAAAAGTAGATGAAATGATTGTAGAAATGGAACAAATGGAGGAGAGAGCAGACAACGGAAAAATTCTTGTAGAAGGAATAAAGACCGTTATATTAGGAAAGCCAAATGCAGGAAAATCCTCATTATTAAATAGATTAGCAAGAGAAGAAAGAGCTATTGTTACACACATTGCAGGAACAACAAGAGATACGTTGGAAGAGCAAATACGAATTGGCGGTGTTAGCTTTAAAATGATTGATACAGCTGGTATTAGAGAAACAGAGGATGTAGTGGAACAAATTGGTGTTTCTAAAGCAAAAGTGCTGGCAAAAGAAGCCGATTTAATTTTATATGTAGTAGATAGTTCAGTAGATTTAGATGATAATGATAAAGAAATTATTGAACTTATTAAAAATAAGAGAGCAATTATATTATTAAATAAGCTAGACTTAGAGCAAAAGGTAAAAAAAGAAGATATTAATAAGTATTATGAAGGTCTTCATATTCTTGAAATCTCTGCTAAGGAAGGAATAGGAGTAGAAGCATTAGAACAAACATTAATGGAGTTATTTTTTAAAGAAGAAGTAACATTTAATGATGAAGTTTATATTACAAATATTAGGCAAAAAAATGCATTGAATCAGGCATTAGAAAGCTTAAAAATGGTAAAGAATAGTATTGAAAATGAAATGCCAGAGGATTTCTTTACTATTGATTTAATGAATGCATATAGTCAGCTTGGCTATATTGTAGGTGAAGAAATAGAAGAAGATTTAGTAAATCGTATTTTTGAAAAGTTTTGTATGGGAAAATAAAATATGGAAAGGAGTATACAATGGCTGTTTTAGAGGAACAATATGATGTTGTAGTAGTTGGAGCAGGTCATGCAGGTTGTGAAGCTGCCCTTGCATGTGCGCGTTTAGGGCTAGAAACAATCGTTTTTACAGTAAGTATTGAAAGTATTGCATTAATGCCTTGTAATCCAAATATTGGAGGTAGCTCGAAAGGACATTTAGTAAAAGAAATTGATGCATTGGGTGGAGAAATGGGAAAAAATATTGATAAAACATTTATCCAATCTAAGATGTTAAATAAATCAAAAGGACCAGCAGTGCATTCATTAAGAGCACAGGCAGATAAAGATGAGTATTCAAAAAGTATGAGAAGAGTGCTTGAGAATACCGATAATTTAACAATAAGGCAAGGGGAAGTTGCAGAGATTTTAACAGAAGTTGATACTGTTAATAATGTAACTAAGGTTATTGGAGTTAAAACATATTCAGGTGCTATTTATCATTGTCAGGCAGTTGTATTAGCAACAGGAACCTATTTAAAAGCTCGTTGCATTTACGGAGAAGTAAGTAATGAAACAGGTCCAAATGGATTACAAGCAGCAAATCATTTAACAGAGTCTTTAAAATCATTAGGAATTGAAATGTATCGCTTTAAAACAGGGACGCCAGCTCGTGTAGACAAGCGAAGCATTGATTTTTCTAAAATGGAAGAACAAAAGGGAGATGATGTTGTTGTACCATTTTCCTTTACAACAGATCCAAAGTCTGTTCAAAAGGATCAAATTTCTTGTTGGTTAACATATACAAATGAAAAGACACATGAAATTATTCGTGAAAATTTACATCGTTCTCCACTGTTTTCAGGAATGATTGAAGGTACAGGTCCAAGATATTGTCCATCTATTGAAGATAAAGTAGTAAAATTTGCAGAAAGAGAACGTCATCAAGTATTTATTGAGCCAGAGGGAATAGAGACAAATGAAATGTATATTGGTGGTATGTCAAGCTCTTTACCAGAAGATGTTCAATATGCAATGTACAAAACAGTACCAGGATTAGAAAATTTAAAAATAACGAGAAATGCCTATGCGATTGAATATGATTGTATTAATGCAAGACAGCTAAAAAATACATTAGAATTTAAGCATATTAGTGGTTTATATAGTGGTGGACAATTTAATGGAAGTTCTGGATATGAAGAGGCAGCTGCTCAAGGTCTTATTGCAGGTATTAATGCTGCTCTTCATATATTAGGAAAGGAAGAGCTTGTACTTGATCGTTCAGAGGCTTATATTGGTGTATTAATCGACGATTTAGTAACAAAAGAAAATCATGAGCCATATCGTATGATGACATCAAGGGCCGAATATCGTCTAATATTACGTCAAGATAATGCAGATTTACGTTTGACAGAAAAAGGGTATAACGTAGGATTAATTAGCGAAGAAAGATATAGAAGATTACAACAAAAGAAAGAATTAATACAAAAAGAAGTTAAGAGAATGGAAAACACTAATATAGGTGCCTCTAAAGAAGTACAACAATTATTAGAAGAAAATAGTAGTACAATTCTCAAGACAGGAACTACATTAGCAGAATTAATTCGTAGACCAGAATTAAGCTATGAATTGTTAGCGCCAATTGATAAGGAAAGACAAGGGTTAATAGAAAGTGGTCAGTTACCAACGGATGAAATGTTATTAAATGAAGTGATTGAGCAAGTAAATATTAACTTAAAATATGATGGCTATATTAAACGTCAGTTAAAGCAAGTAGAACAGTTTAAAAAACTAGAAAATAAAAAGCTGGATATAGACTTTGATTATACAAAGGTACATAGTCTTCGTATTGAAGCAGTACAAAAATTAACAGAATATAAGCCTTCATCAATAGGACAAGCTTCTAGAATTTCTGGAGTTTCACCAGCAGATATTTCTGTATTATTGATTCATTTAGAGCAGGAGAGAAGAAAAGCATGATAAGAGAAAATCAGCTACAATATTTAAAAGAAGAGTTTTCTAAAATAAATAGAGAACTTAGTGAAAAACAATTAGAGCAGTTTGTTATTTATTATGAAATGCTAGTAGAAAAGAATAAGGTCATGAATTTAACTGCTATTACAGAATTTGAAGAGGTAGTCCAAAAGCATTTTGTAGATAGTATAATGCTTTCAGAAAACTTTATTAAAGATGGTGAAAGTCTAATTGATGTTGGTACAGGGGCAGGATTTCCTGGAATACCACTAAAAATAGTATATCCAAATTTACAAGTGGTATTGTTAGATTCATTAAATAAAAGAGTAAAGTTTTTAAATGAAGTAATTGGTGAGTTAGGATTAGAAAAAATAGAAGCAATTCATAGCCGTGCAGAGGACGGGGGAAGAAATCCTAAGCTTAGAGAACAATTCACATATGCTGTGTCAAGAGCAGTAGCAAACTTAGCAACCTTATCAGAGTATTGTATGCCATTTGTAAAAGTAGGTGGTGCATTTATTTCTTACAAGTCTGGAAAAATAGAAGAAGAACTTTCTAATGCAGAGGGTGCAATTAAAAAGTTAGGCGGAAAAATAAAGGATAAAGTGTTGTTTGAATTACCAGATAGTGATATGAGCAGAAGTTTAATAGCAATAGAAAAAGTAGAAAAAATAAAAAGTAAGTATCCTAGAAAAGCAGGATTACCAAGTAAAGAACCATTAAACTAAAAGAATATATTAAATATCATTTATAATGTTCCACGTGGAACATTATAAATGATATTTTTATAAAAAAGAAAATGTTCCACGTAGAACATTTTCTTTTTTGTTTTATAGATAATTATAATTTTAGAAGTAGTGTTTTATTATGACATTAATAATAAAAGAGTTTATATCACAATAGAGTTTATTTTTGTACATATCTAAGAATTGAAGATTATTTAAATATGAAAACAATGTGTTTGTTATATCATTTTTAAAATATTTAGTATATAATTTGGTACTTCTAAAGGAATTAATTTCTTACATTTAGGTAATGTAATGGATTCTACTGCTGGATTATACATTTTATATTGTTTTACTGTATCATGATAACTATCGTCATATTCACCACCAACAATAAAAATACTATGATTAATTTCTTTTAATGCATTTGTAATATTAATTTTAGTGTAACTATTTTTAATGGAAGAATAAAGAGATTTTGCATTAGCACCACCTAAATGAGAATTATGGTGGAAATAATAAATATCTTTATTTGTAATAGCATTTCTTGTATATACTTTTTTATCTATTAATTCTTCTCGAATCATTTTTTTAGAATGAGCAATATTATAAACCAAAGTTCCTATTATAGGTAAATCTAATATAGTTCTTCTTATTTTACTAAAGCGAGTTGGAACTTGTACACTTTCTAAAATAGATTCAGGAGAAATAAAAATAAGTTTATTAAATAGCTCTGCATTATAGACACAAGCCATTAATGCGATAGAGGAAGAATAACCTAAAGTCATAATATCAGTTCTTTGACCAATAATGTTTTTTACAAAATCATTAATGAGCTGTACAAACACAAAATTTGTATAAGTAAAATCAGGCTTTTCAGATTTCCCGCAACCTAATAAATCTATGGTATATACAGTATGAGATTTTGATAATGGTTCAATAATTTTATTCCATTCATAATCACTAGATATATTATCTAAATTGTGTACAAGTAAAATAGGATTACCAGTTCCTTGCTTTGTATAATAAATTGTGCCATAACGCCAATTATAAGTATGAGAATTAGGATCTGTTAAAACTGCATCTTTTGTAGCAGAATAAAATAAATATTTATTAATAAGTGTAATCGTAGCAGTAGCAGCAGTTGTCAAAGCTAAAGCTGTTAATATTTTTTCCTTTGATTTCATAATTCCTCCTTATTAAAATATAGATGATAGATATTAGTAAATATTTAAATAAAATATACTAATTATAATATACCCAATTATTTTCTTACAGTTTCAAGTAGTAAAATACTTAGAAAAATATATTCTTATTGAATATATCAGTTTATGTTTATTTCTATTTTTAAAGCTATATGATTAAAAATATTTATCTAAATATATTTTTAGATAGATTAAATAGCTATTTCAAATTTGAAGTTTTAAATAGCTATTTAGAAGTATATTATATATTAAATGATTATGCATAAACTGTTTATTTCATTATAAAACAAAATCAGTATATATACAACATCATAAATATAAAATATAAAATATAAAATATAGATGTTCCACGTGGAACATCTATATTTTATAAAGATAGGATTGTAGAAGTACAGAAATTTTTCATAATATAAAAAATTACTATACTTAGTAGTTATTTTCTATAGTATTGTGTAATAATTTTTCTTAATTAGTAATCAAGGTATATGGTCGCATCTATGAGAAGAGCATTAATGAATGGTTACCTTTGTATTCTTTTTTTATTATTAGTAATTCTTCTTTCCCAATACATGAAAAACCCTCAAAATCTAATCTTATTATGTATGGCATATAATCTATAATTGGTAAGAAATTTTCACAACTATAAGATTTATCATAATAATTTAGAATTGTACTAAGTGCTGTTCCATGTGTTCCTAATAATATATTTTCACCTTGATGAGTACTAAGTAACTCTGTTAACGCTTCTATGTTTCTTTTTTGAACCATTTCTAGAGATTCACCACCATCTTCGTGATAATTAAAATCTTCCCAACGCTTTCTAAACATTTCTTTGTTATTACCATTTAACCCTTTTTCACGTGCTCTGTATCTTTCATCAAAATGTATTTCAAGATTGTGGAGGTTAGCACATTTTTCTATTGTTTTCACACTTCTAATGTATGGACTTGATATAACATAATCCAATCTTATATTTTCAAATACCTTACATACATGTTCACTATCAATGATACCTTCATCTGAAAGAGGTCTTGTTCTATCATTATCCCATGAGTGGTCTGGTTGTGCATGACGCACAAAAACATACTTGTCATAATTTTTTTCTCCTTTATAAAATCTTATTTATTTTTCTATTTGCTAACATACAAAAGATATGGTTGTTTTTTATTGTATCATATGTTATTTTTACTTTCTATATTATACTAAGCGTTTGTACGGATAGAAATAAATAAAAAAGGTATGATATTTAAAAATAGACTATTATTTTAATAGGAGAGATTACCTTCTCACGGATATTATAGTTAGAGGTTTCAAACTAATAATTTTAAATAAAAAATATTTATGTTATAATAAATATAGATAAATACAATAGATATAATAAAAACAAAGAGTTTATATTAGAACAATCTTCACTCTTAATTATATCATAGAAAACAGAAAACAAATAACAGATAACAGTATCTATAATGTAATATTTTAAAATGCTATATTTCTATTTAGTAGAGTTTATATAATAATTTTTGTAGTAAATAGCAAATGGCAAATGGCAATAAAAAAGTAGTGGTATAGAAGAGGAGGAAGTTATTATGGATATAAAAAAGGTAAGAAAAAAACTTGGAGTTGGAAGTTTATCTTTTCCATTAATAATTGTTGGATTGTTATTATCAATGGTTCACTTTAAACAGGGTACACTAGGAGAGGTACTTTTTAATAAAATAAATATCTCTATACCTTGTGGTATTATTAGTATAATATGTGTTATCGTAGGTTTCTTATTAGGAAAGAGATATAATAATGATTTGTTTGCTGAGTTAGGAAAAAGGTTAGCAATTATTGTTTTTAGTCTTTTTATATTTTCAATTTTATTAGTTGTAGTTTTTAACTTAGGTTTCTAATAAAAAATATTTTCTATAAAAATTTTGTATTGTTATTAGAAGCGTTTTCTATGCTTACAGCTGTTATAGGAAGTATAAGAAAAAATAGTTATAATTTATCTAGAATTTTAAAGTATATAATTATTTGAATAGTGTTATAAAAATGATAGGTTTATTGAAAACAAATTTTTAATAAAATTAGTAGAAAGGCTATTACTGTAAGAGAGGTAAATAAACTTCTTTATAAGTAGTAGCTTTTTATAATATAAAAAATTAATAGAAGATAATATTTATAAAAAAGGTACATTTTTATTATAGAAAAAACATATAAAATGTTCCACGTGGAACACTTTTATATAGATTTATAAATTTTCTTATGATATAATAAGCACAATGAGCCAAGCGCGAAGCATTTGGCGAATGTGACAAGATCATGAACTATGTTCATGATATAATGAACGCAAGGCGTTCATAATAGAAGAAACTGCATTTCTTAGATATGTGCAAAAAGAAGCACAGTAAATAGGAAATAATGAACGCAAGGCGTTCATAATAGAAGAAACTGCATTTCTTAGATATGTGCAAAAAGAAGTACAGTGAATAGGAAATAATGAACGCAAAAAACTTGTATAAAAGTATTAAGTTTAATATATATCTTTGTTATGTATAGAATAATAATGTAACAAAGCTGATTACTATAATGGAAAAATAGAATAGAAACAAAAGAAATTTAAGTAGTATAAAGGAGTAGATATGGGAAGAATTATTGCAGTTGCTAATCAAAAAGGTGGAGTAGGAAAAACTACAACCACTATTAATTTATCTGCTAGTTTAGCTGAAATGGGAAATAAGGTTCTTACTATTGACTTAGATCCTCAAGGAAATACTTCTAGTGGATTAGGAATAGATAAAAATGGAGTAGATAATACAGTATATGAATTACTAATTGGTGAATGTAAAATTACAGAGTGTATTTATCAAGGACCATTTGAAAATCACCATGTAATTCCTTCCAATGTCAATTTATCAGGTGCAGAAATTGAATTAGTTGGAGTAGAAAAAAAGGAATACATATTAAGAGATGCGATAAAGAAAATTAAAAGTAAATATGATTTTATTATTATTGATTGTCCACCAGCTCTTAGTATGTTAACAATTAATGCTATGACAACAGCGAATACAATTTTAGTTCCAATTCAATGTGAGTATTATGCATTAGAGGGGTTAAGCCAGCTGATTCATACTATTAATCTAGTAAAGAAAGGTTTAAATCCAAAGCTTGAAATAGAAGGTGTTGTATTTACAATGTATGATGCCAGAACAAATTTATCATTAGAAGTTGTTGAAAATGTAAAAGATACATTAAAACAAAATATTTATAAAACAATTATTCCAAGAAATATTCGTCTAGCAGAAGCTCCTAGCCATGGTTTACCAATTAATTTATATGATAAAAGGTCAGTAGGTGCAGAAGCATATCGTTTATTAGCAGAAGAAGTAATGGGACAAAAATAAAAATGAATTATTGATAGGTACTTGTAATTATAAAATAGGAATTGTTTCATCGGAACGGAAAGGATTGTAAATGGTAAAGTCAAAAAGAGGTGTATTAGGAAAGGGATTAGGTTCTCTTATTTCATTAGACATAGAAGAAATGCCAACAAAAGAAGTAGCAAGTAATAGTGAAGAATTAAAAGAAAAAGGCGAAACAATTTTAAAAATTCGTCAAATTGAGCCAAATAAAAATCAACCAAGAAAAAAATTTGAAGAAGATTCTTTGCAAGAATTAGCAGAGTCTATTAAGCAATATGGAATTATTCAACCTATTGTTGTTCAGAGTAAAAGTGGCGAACAATATGAAATTGTTGCTGGAGAACGAAGATGGAGAGCTGCTAAACTTGCAGGATTAAAGGAAGTGCCTGTTATTATTAAACAGTTTACAGAGCAAGAACTAGCAGAGATTTCTTTAATTGAAAATATTCAAAGAGAAAATTTAAATCCAATTGAAGAGGCAATGGCATATCATCGTTTAATAAAGGAATTTAATTTAAAACAAGAAGAAGTTGCAGAGCGAGTATCAAAAAGTAGAACTGTTATTACAAATGCATTACGTCTATTAAAATTAGATGAAAAGTTACAACAAATGCTTGTAGAAGGACTTATTACAACAGGTCATGCAAAAGTATTATTAGGCCTTGATAGTAAGGAAGTACAGTTACAAGTAGCAGAGTCCATTATAGATGATAGACTTAGCGTTAGAGAGACAGAAAACTTAGTAAAACAATTACAAAAGCCAAAAATGGAAAATGAGACAAATAAAAAAGAACTTCCAAATCAAGATTTATATAACCGTATTGAGGAAAAAATAAAAGAAAAGATAGGATCAAAGGTTAAAATTCAAAGAAAAACTGGCGAAAAGGGAAAAATTGAAATTGAATATTATTCCACCGAAGATTTAGAAAGAATTATGGAAATACTAATGTAGGAGGGGCAATGGATAGAATAATAAATATATTAATAAATAATATTCATTACATAGTATTGGCATTATTTGTACTAATATTAATTAACTTTTTTGTGCTAGTTGTAGTATTAGTAAAACATAGTAAATTAAAAAAGAAATATGAGGCTTTTATGAAAGGCAATGATGGAGAAACATTAGAAGAAATTTTAAAGAAAGTTGTTGCTGATAACAAAAAAGTAAAAGTACAAGAAAAAAATAATATAGAAGCAATTACAACTATGAAAGAGCAAGTGCAATCTTGTTATCAAAGAATGGGACTTATTAAATATGATTCCTTTAGAGGAATGGCAGGACAACTTAGCTTTGCATTGGCATTACTAAATGGAGAAAAAAGTGGCTTTGTAATGAACTGTGTTCATACACAAGATGGTTGTTACACATATACTAAATTAGTTGTAGATGGAAAATGTGATGTTGTATTAAGTGAAGAGGAAAAAGATGCATTAGAAATTGCATTAATGGATTAGAGAGAATATATATTAGAAATTGTATTAAGGGATTAGAGGCAATATATATTAGAAATTACATTAATGGATTAGAAAAAATATATTATAAAGTGTATTATTAGATTAGAGAAATGGATTTAGTAATCAAACAGGGATTACTAAATCCATTTTTTATTGATTTATAAATAACTTTTATAAAAAAATAAGGATTACCAGATTGCTAAGTAAATTAAAAAAATATACGACTAACACATACAATACCTATAACAAAAAGTACAACTCCTATAAGGTATGATATAAAAATAAGAAAAGAGGTTGGTTGTAATTGTTCAGCATTTTCATATACAAAGCCCTCAAGCCATATTCCAAGCTGGATAAATTTTTCATTAAATATAATAATACAAAGCCCCAATAATTGAATAACAATACCTATAACAATCAGATTCCAGTGGTCACTAATTTTTGTTGTAGTTTTCTCAAGAATCATAGAAGATAAAACATAAAAGGTTAATTCAAAGCCATTATTTGTTAAAGAGCTATCATCTACTGATAACTGAGAAGAACCGCTGCTAGAAAATATAATTATATCTTTATTTGGAATAGAAGTAATTTGTCTATCTTGATTTACATCAAAGGTACCTCTAAAAATATCATTATACTCTGTTGTAGATAATTCAATGGAATATTGAGAGCTATCTACTTTATTAACATTGGCTAAAAAAGTAAACTGCTCAGATTTGTGATTAATAGTGACTAATATTGGAGTAGATGACAAATCAAAAGAAATGGAACTATTATCATCTAATGTGTATGTGTTCATATTCGTTGATTTTGATAAAGGGTAAAAATGGCTTGTAGCATTATTATAAACCCCAATGGTTGTAACCCCTACAATAATAGAACAAATATTAAATATTAAAAATAGTGAAATGAAAAAGATACAGAAAAATTTTTTTAAATGTTTAAAAATCATAAAAATACCCCCTTTTAGATGAATTACGTTGCTTAGTGAAAAAAATATATATAAGATATTAAGATTTAAATTTGTATAGTAAAAAGAAAAAATAATAAAAATATATTATATCATATATATAAATAAAAATGAATGACGTAGGAGTGACAAAAATATCAAAAAAAGGTACTTGCTACGTCATTTATAAAAATTATAGGATATAATGAATGCAAAGAGTTTATGATTCATTGTAAATGAAAAATAAAAAATAGAAAATGGAGATTACGAATAGTTGAGAAGCATTTGGTGAATGTGGTAATTTACTAAAAAATAGTATGTAAAACTAAAAGATTATGAAAGGTTCTATATACTAATTGTGTTAGTATATGGAACCTTTTTTCTAGTACAAATAATAAAATATTTAAAGTACAAAAAAGTATGATATTTAATTAACGGAAAAAAATAAAAAGGATAAATAAAAATAGAAGGGCAGTTAAAACTATAACCCATATGCTTGAAAGATATAAATATAATAAAAAAAGAAAGGAATAGATTGCTATAACAAGAAAAAAATTAGATAAAAAAATAGAAAAAAATAATTGACATTTATTTAACAATAGAATATAATAAGGGTGTGATAAAAAAATAACAATTAAGTTAAAAAAATATCAAATAATATATTTTATTTAAATTTATCTGTTGTGGAGTTTAATTTCCACAATAAAAAGTAACAAAAATACAAGTTGGATTTTAATGCGTTTTGTAATGCAATTTCTTATAATAAAAAGGAGAAGAAGATATGTCAAAGAAGGATATGGTTTCACCTCAAATCGTAGATAG